>JAYEOK010000227.1:0-9786 GCA_034722915.1 Thermodesulfobacteriota bacterium
ATCACTTACCGTTCATCACCGGTATTAGATCCTTCAGTAAGGGCCTGTGTTAAGCCGGGCTATTTACTTTTTCTGCCCCTTGGATCAAGTTTTGAGCATGCTTGAAAATATGGATGAGAGCTTCCTGGGTGCACGTTGCTGGTCAAATGTGAAGTCACGATTCAAATGAGCCGTCTGGTTTAATTAATGAAATAAAATGATGCTGATTTTTCCAGAATGTTGCTTCTTCCGGATTGCCAAAATTAATTTTTTCCAGTTGAATCTGTAGCTTGCCGCCACAGGAGGGCAGGGTACCGGGAAGAAAAGAACTGATTTCAAGAATAATCTTTTTGGTTGTAAGGTTTGCACAGGCCTCCAGAACCTGCTGCTCATTACTGCCTCCACCCACAGTTCCAAACACAAGATTTCCCTCTGCCCAAAACAGCCTGTTGCCAGATCTTGCCGGACCATGACCATCGGAAGAAAGAACAGTAACCATGACACCACAGATATTTTTGTGGCAGAGTTCATTGAGAATAAGTTGCGGGATCATGGTCTTTCAAAATTTTGGTTTTTCATGAAACCGCCATCAATAAAGATCATTATAAATTTCAATAATTTCTCTAATCAAAGGCAGCCTCGGATTGGTGGCAGTGGAATGATCTTCAAAGGCCTGTTCTGCCATTTGCTCAACCTTGGCCAGATATTCCCGCTCAGAGATGTCGTAGACGCGGATTGTACGGGGGAGGTTCAAGTCATTTTGCAGGCCGGTTATTGATTTGATAAGAAATTGTACTGCTTTTTCCGGATCATTGTTTTCCTGTCCGAGAGCGCGTGCAATTTCGTGATAGCGTTCGTGGGCAATATATCGGCTGCCCGGCATGAGCGGGTTAAAACGGCTGGGATTTTCCACACCATTGTAGCGAATAATATGGGGAAGCAGAAGACTGTTTGCATGGTCATGGGGGATACGGAACGTGGAACTCAGCGAGTTCACCATGGCATGGTGAAGCCCTGATTTTGCATTGCCAGCTGCCATTCCTGCCATGCTTGCTGCACTCACTATTTTCTCTCTGGCATCCGCCCGTTTATGCGCAACTGCTTTTGGCAGGTAGGTAAAGATCTGCAGTATAGCCTTCATGGCCATGGAATCTGAATAATCAGATGCCAGCGGCGAAACATAGGCTTCAAAAGCATGACTGAGTATAGTCATGCCCGTGACTGCCATGTCTTTTGTCTCCACAGGGGGAAAGAGTTTTGAGTCTACAAGGGTGACATCAGGAAGCAGTTCGCATGAGTGCAGACTACGCCGTTTCTCCCTGTTATCATTAAAGATGGTGACAGATGCATACATTTCAGTGCCTGCCGCAAGTGTTGTGGGCACGGCAATCAGAGAGACCTGCCGTTTTGGTGGCTCTGTCAGGCAATCAGGGAAATCTGCTATACGAAGATTGGGGGAAGAGTGCGGAAAGGAGCTTTGTGGGCGCTGATAGAAATAACGCATCACCTTTGCCGTATCAATGGTCGCTCCGTCGCCAATGGCAAGAACTGCCGTTGGCTGAAACTGATCCATACACTGTACTCCTTTTTCTATGCAGTTAATGGTCGGTAATTCTTGAGTCTCACAGAAAAAATCTGTCTGTACAGGATACTTTTGCTTATTCAGTTGCCTGAGAACAGTATCCATATGAGTACTGTTTATAAGCTCTTTTTCAGTGACAATCAGTGTACGTTCCATCCCTGTAACCGTTTGTAAATGCTTGATACACCTCTGTGAAAAAAGAATCTTTTCCGGAATTTTCCATTCTCTCATCCGGATCTGTGAGCTTTGAATAAGTTTGCAGGAAAGGAGCATATCCACTGAAAGAAGAGCTGTGGACGGGTTACCCGCCTGCCTGTCTCCTGCGGAAGTAATGCTGCCTGAAGATGTGACCAGTTCACAGAAGTCGCCTCGGCTTGCCGGTTGGTTCAGGATGGTGTGTGTAACCTTGAGTCTGGTGGAAAATTCTTCAACCAGATTTTTGTCTCTGGCATGAAGTACTGCCGTGTGGGTTGCTGAGCCAAATTCAAGCACAGCTTCGCAAAAGCAGAGTCCTTCGTACCAGCTTTCGGCCGCCAGAATAGAAAGAACCGGAACAGCTTTACTTTTCGATAGAGGATGAGCCGCGCCTATGCCGCCAATTTCTGTTAACAGCAACTTGGTATGCTCTGGTACCGTAAATCCTGCCATTTTGGCCAACTGCACCGCATCACGTCCCGTACATTCCGGGTTGGGAAAACCTGTTTCCAAATCAAAAAGGAGTTGTTCCAGCAGGTTTTTTTCCTGCTCTGATGCCAGATGACAAGATTTCTGCATCAGTAGGTCCAGAGTTTGAAAATAGACCTCCCGGCTGATAATAACAGTCTGCTCAGCGGTGGAAATAAGGCCGTTGGCAAAGTGTTTTGATGCTATGACATCGGTTGCAGCCTGCTCCAGGTCGGCTGATCTGTCAATAAGACAGGGAGTGTTGACCTGTCCTATTCCCAGGACAGGGGTATCAGAAAACATTTGCGGTAAAGGAATAACGCCGTTTTCATCCATGAGGATGAGGCTGATTTCAGGATTTTTGCAAAGGGCACTGATATTTTTTTCAGAATTTGCTGGCAGCCATTGAATTGCATGGGCCGGCGCACCCGCATTTACTGCTGCTTTTTGCATGAGTTGTGCTGCAGCAAGAGAAGAGGCGTTGGCAGAAGGATGAAAGCAAAATACGACAGGGTTGCGGGTTTTGACACTGAGTATTGCCTGGAGAAGTATGGTGGCTGTCGGGTGTTCTGATGCAGGAAATGCCGCCAGAATACCAACTGGTTCAGCAAGTATCTGCTGGCCGCTGATTTCGTTTTCCTCGACTATACCAACGGTTTTCATAGTCTGTAATTTTTGTTCTAAACCGCTGCTTGCAAAAATGTTTGTGATGGATATATCTTCGACAATGCCCCTGCCTGTTTCGGCAACAGCTTTTTTTGCAAGAGTCAGATGTTGGGAGGCACCCATCCTTGCCATATTGCTGACAATCCAGTCAATGGACTTCTGATCCATTTGAAGATATGCGTCTTGGGCGGACATGGCCTGAAAGATTAATTCATCAACATGTTCGGCATCTGTCAGGTTGGCACTGTCGGTATGAAGCATAGTGTATACCTTGCTGGTAATGGGAAAAATGATAAAAGAGCAAATAGAAAATTATAACTTTGTTACGTTGGATTATGTGGCTTTTTCAATGGATTTGTCAAGCCGACAGGAATCCATTTGGCCATGATTTTAAGGTAAAAATGGAAGACTTTTTTTATTTGATGAGTAAAATAAGGTGGAAAGAGTCACAAAGAAAAAATAAATTTTTTTTTATTTTTTTTTAAAAATAAGAAGATTGCTTAGACACAGCTAAGGTCATTGTTGAAATGTGTGTGATTGCGGTATATGTTTGACATTATAGAAAAAACATTAATTCTTTGCGGCCGATGACGAAGGCATTGTTTTGTTTGAAATTGCTTCCATCGTTTTGTTAATGCTATGAAAAACTTTGTACAAGATTGATTCCGTCATCTGTTCAACGTGAAAGTGAGTTGTCTGTCCTGATTCTAATGAAGGAGGGAAATTTTGGGATGCCGGATTCATAGCATCCGTAATATTTGAAAGTGATAATGGCACCAATGGGAGGAGGATTGTCCCGCTCTGCATCACTTAATCCGCTCCCGATTTTAAACCTGATAGGTTTTGTCCTTTGTTCAGACAACTCGACAATGAGCGATCCGAGTCGCCCCTGATGCCGTCCTTTTCCAGGAATGTGGCCAATAACTGTGGCTTCCATATCCAGGAAGTTTTTCACCTTCAGAATAGTACTGCTTCGTCCACTGGAGTATAGCGCTTCCGGGTTTCTGACTATCAGGCCTTCGCCACCCAGCTTTTCTAATCGTTGCAACTCATCACCCAGGAGGCTGGTTTCAGTAATGTTTTTTTGAGGAATAACAAAGGCAAAGCAGGAAGGATGACTGGAAAACCAGTTTTTTGCTTTTTCTATTCTGCTGGAAAAATTACCCGGTTCCTGTGGCACGTCAAAAATCGCAAATTGAATATCCAGCCAGCCATCATGGGGGATTTGTTTTTTGACAATGGACACAATTTTTTCAAACGTTCCACGACCTCCCCAGAGTTCGCCTTCCAATGCAAAGGGGGGAAGGTCCCGGGTAAATGCTGGAGGAGGATGAAAGATATGACCGTTTTTACTGAATAACCGCTCTCCATTCCAATAGCCTCGAACTCCGTCCAGCTTTTCACTCATCAGCCAGCCGACAACATGAATATTGTCTTTGTATACCTGGGGCAGCATGATCTCGAGAGAGTGCACATAGAGAGGCTGGGAGCAAATGAGCAGACACAGGAGAAGGGCTTTCTTTATCATTCCAAGGCACACTTTCTGGTATCAGGTCAACACCTCTGCCAAGGGTGTCACTTCCATGTCAAAGGCCTTGCCCACGGCTTCGTAGGTGAGTTTTCCCTGGTAACAGTTGAGTCCTTTTGCGAGTGCAGGATCTTGAGACAGGGCATTAAATCCGTGTTCAGCCAGCTTCATGGCATAGGGTACGGTCTGGTTAACAAGAGCAACGGTGGATGTGTGGGGGACGGCTCCTGGCATATTGGCCACTCCGTAGTGTACAACCCCATCGACAACATAGGTGGGGTTGGCATGAGTGGTGGCTTTGATTGTCTCCACGCAACCGCCCTGATCCACTGCCACATCGACAATGACTGATCCATCTTTCATGTAGGCAAGCATATCGCGGGTAACAAGGTTTGGAGCTTTGGCACCCGGAATCAGGACAGCTCCGATCAGGAGATGGGCTTCCTTGATATAGGTGCGGATATTGGCCTCGTTGGAACTCATGGTGGTCATTCTTCCCTGGAATACATCATCCAGGTACTGGAGTCGATCATGGCTGAGATCCATGATGATTACCCGGGCCCCCATGCCCATGGCGATCTTTGCCGCATTGGTACCAACCACACCACCGCCCAGAACAACAACGGTTGCCGGGGAAACACCGGGAACTCCACCAAGCAGCATGCCGCGTCCACCCTGATGTTTTTCAAGGTAATGGGCACCGACCTGGGTGGCCATCCGGCCAGCCACTTCACTCATGGGAGTGAGCAGGGGAAGATGACCGTTAGCGCTCTGCACAGTTTCGTAGGCAATGGCTGTGGTTCCGGCAGTGAGCAGAGCCTTGGTTAACTTTTGTTCGGCGGCAAGATGCAGATAGGTAAAAAGAAGCAAATCGTCCCGGAGGTATTGGTACTCGCAAGGGATGGGTTCTTTTACCTTGATTACCATCTCGGCTCCCCAGGCTTCTTCTGCTTCCACCATTTCAGCTCCGGCCACAATATAACGCTGATTTTCCAAACCTGAACCGATCCCTGCATCTTTCTCGACAAGCACTTTGTGGCCGCGTCCTACCAGAGCTTCTACACCGGCCGGAGTCATGGCCACTCTATTTTCCATGGTTTTGATTTCTTTTGGTACGCCGATTATCATAGGAATGTTCCTTTTTATGTGAGAAGTATTTTTTTGTCAGCCTGACTCTTGCAAGTGTTACATTGAGGGTAATAGATCCATTCTGAGCAGTAACATTACAGTGTAAGTTTTTTGACAGTTTTGATTGCATATTTTATAATAGTATCTCTTGTTTTTTTTTGAATCGCAATACCAATTTTGTGAATTTAGATGGAGACAGCCTCCAAGGCAAATATCCTCCAGTTCCGGGTCTTCATGTTTTGAGGCGAAATAGTTGAAAGAAAGCCTGTTTTTGAAAAGCTATAAAAACTGTTCAAGTGTCATTACTTTTGTGAACTTAAGGAATCTATGAATACTATCTTTGCGGATGCCCAAAAGAGGCTGGTGGAAGTTTTCAGATACACAGAGTTGACCGATGACGTGCGGGAAAAACTTAAGCACCCTAAGTTGTCGCTTTGTGTGAGTATTCCTGTACGAATGGATGATGGTCGCCTGAAAATATTCACTGGCTATCGTGTACAGTTTGATGATACCCGGGGGCCGACAAAAGGAGGGATTCGTTACCATCCTGATGTTTCACTGGATGAAGTGACCTCCCTCAGTTTCTGGATGACCATCAAGTGTGCTGTGATGAACCTTCCCTTTGGCGGTGCCAAAGGAGGGATTTGTGTTAATCCGAAAGAATTATCCCGGCTTGAACTGGAGAGACTTTCCAGGAGTTATATCAGAGCAATTGCTGATATCATCGGCCCGAAAAGGGATATCCCTGCTCCGGATGTGTACACCAACGCCACGGTTATGGGATGGATGGCGGATGAATATGCCCAGATCAAACGGCAACAGCTGCCAGGGGTTATCACTGGAAAACCTGTGCACTTGAATGGCTCGCTGGGCAGGGAGTCAGCAACGGGGAGGGGAGCACTGCACGTGCTGCAGCAGTGGGTTGATCGGAAAAAACTTCGTGCAGAAAATCTGACCGTTGCTGTGCAGGGCTTTGGGAATGCCGGGTATCATTTTGCACGATTGGCCTATAGGTCAGGATTCAAAATTGTGGGAATTGCCGATTCCAAAGGGGCTATCTACTCGCAGGAGGGGGTGAATCCCCAAAAGGTCATGCAGCATAAGCAGGAACACAAAGATGTGAGAACCATGCTTTACTGTGATGGAACCGTCTGTGATTTGCAGCGCTATCAAAAACTCAGCAACCTGGAGCTGTTGGAACTGGACGTGGATGTGTTGGTTCTTGCAGCGCTTGAAAATCAGATTGATATACACAACGCAGGGAATATCAAGGCCAGGCAAATCCTTGAAATAGCCAATGGGCCTGTAACCTCAGGGGCGGATGAGATTTTGGCGAAAAAGGGAATTCTTGTGTTACCCGATGTGTTAGTCAATGCAGGTGGAGTGACGGTGAGTTATTTTGAATGGGTGCAGAACCGGTCAGGGTACTATTGGGAGGAAGAGAAGGTGAATGCACGTCTTGAAAAGTGTATCACCAGAGAGGCGAGGGCAATTTTTGCTCTCTCCGATGAGGAGGGGATTTCTCTCCGTACTGCTGCCTACCTGCAGGGAGTCAATCGCATTGCAGGGGCAATTACCCAACAAGGAACCCGGGAATATTTCCTCAACGAGTGAGGGTGGTTGGCCTGTCTTTTTGATAGTATGTGAATCAACTCTCCAGGTTTGATTGTCTTCACTGTTGCCGACTGACTTTGCTTGTGCATCTTGGTTCTTCGGTGCTGTGGAAAGCATTTACCGTACTAACACCGGTTGATGAACGGTAAGCCGGCATAAGTACCTTCACCAAATTCTTTTCAAAAAAACACGAAAAGAATTTATAAGGTACTAATACCAGTGATGAATGGAAAGCCTGCACTAATGCTTCTCAGAGTGTACAATAGTCATTGGGAGTTGTGGGCAGAAGAGAGCGTTGATAGTTTTGAAAAGAATCCAGAAAATCAGCAAAGGCAGCATGATCACTTGAACTAAAAAAACACCAACGTATAGAAATGTCAGTTTTAAGAGGTTCTCTATGATACTGCCACTATTATTGACCATGGAAGTCAGAGCATCTTTAAAATAGATTGTTTTTTGTTTGAGAAACGATGCACTGTTCTCAATTGTTTCCATAAATCCCTCAGCTTCCGGAAGTGAAATATCTTTTAATTTGTTCAGATCAGCAACCCCAAGAGCTAATTCTTTGTTGGCTTCTGCTATTTTGTCGTCAAAAAAATTGATTTGAAGAAATTCGTTTGCAATAGATGATATTGGCAGACAAAAACGTACAATACCAATGATTAATAGAATACTTATGGTCGTTTTCTGGAACCTTATGATTCTATCATTTTGAAACCATAGAAGAATAGACAAAGTAAAGAGGAAAATAGCAAAAATGGGTGGTGCAAGAGTTAAGCTGAGTTCATATGTTAATTCTTGAACACCTAATGACGTTATTGCCATTACCAGGACATCAGATAAACGTTCTATCATATCATTAATCGGGTCTAAAATTTGTCCAGCGGCTAAAGATAATCCAACTCCAGCCGGTTCTAATTGTATGTTCGACTCTTGTACGATTGACACAGAGGCATTGACTATTCTACATGTGGCATACGATATTCCAGCCTTTGTTATCGACTCGCTGAAATAGTGATCTGCTTTGGAATCTAATACTGGAAGTTGTAGTCCAGCAGAAAAGAAAAGTAAGACAGAGAGTAATATTCCAATGCATGACTTGGTTGCATTTTGTTTGACTAATTTAGTTTTGTTCATTATCGAAAATCCCTTGTTAACCAAATCCTTGACGCCAACTATCTCTTCCACCAATATTTGTCGGTCATTTTTGAGGCACCTGAGGAGGGATCATTTTTTGTTTGTCGACGACATCTGCTTCCTCCCTTCGTGGCTGCCCCGGATGGCAACCGATCAATCTGGCGAGGTCTTTTGTAAGTCCTAACACCGGTAAACGGTAAGCGAGGCCGGCACTCTTTTCAGTACCCCCTCGGAGTCTACGCTTACCTGAGGGGTATAAGTACCTTATCAGAATGTTTTCTTTGAAAAAAACAAGAAAATATTCTGTAAGGCACTAATCGTCATCACCATAGGGGTCCCCATCAAGCATAGATATGGCCTCATGCGCGGCAGCAATAACATCCTCATCAGACGAATCATCAAGAAGTTTTTCCAGAGCGGCGGTTGCTTCATGGTGCTCGATGCCAACTGAAGCGTCAATGGCAGCCATGAGCAAGCCCTTATCTGCATCCTGAGCGGTCAGCACTTCACTGATATCAGGCCAGGCATCAGCAATACCCCAGTTCCCGGCGGCCCGAATCGCCTCGTATTTTATTGCTGAAATTTTGCTTTGCAATGCTTCGAGGATTTCCTGTTGGAAACCTCGGATATATGCCATGCAAAATAGTGCAGAGACAATCCAATTCTCCTTCTGGGTCTGGTAGGCCGCCCGCACGGCACCATGATGCCATGGCTGGGGATTCCGAACCGATGCTTCGAGGGTTCGACGCCGAACTAATTCAGGAACAGTGCCATCAAAGTACAAGCTCTGCAATGATTTTAAGATCCGTTGATACATTTGTTCAGTGACAGCAAAATTATCATACTCATCAACCTCATTAAATCCATCCAAATCGATATCTATATATTCCAAGGCCACGCCAAAAGAAATGACCGCCCTGGCTCGCAACTCTTCGGATTCACTGCTGTCCTCAACAATATCCAGCAAGGCCCCGGCAAGGTCGTCATTAATGGCCATAAAGTCCCCAGCCATTTCTGCGGCCAAAAGACGATCAGCCTCATCCCCGTTAGAGTCCTGAAGAGCAACAAGAAACAGACTGGCGGCTGATTCTGGCCAATCCCAGGCTGGTGTATTGTGAAGTAGCTGTAGTTCTGTCATATTAACCTCTCTCTAATTAATCAATAAGCCGTCTGCCTTCCAGGGAATTCAGCAACTTCCAGCAATCGGCGTTTCTTTTTGTGTTCTGTCCTGACAGTAAAAATAAGGCTCAGATAAGGCTGATGCCATGGTGGTCGACTATTCCTTCTGTGAAGTATCCGCATTTCGTGACCCGGAGAAAAAACTGACCACGGCGGACAAACCCTTTACTTATGAACCGCTGGGTATTGCCTTGCCGGCCAACGATCCGTTGCTGGTCAACTGGGTAGAGAACTTTCTCATGACGTTTAAGGGGAGCAATGGCCTGAAGGAGCTGACAGAACGGTGGCTCAAGAATTCTGCCTGGTTGAG
>JAYEOK010000228.1:0-24899 GCA_034722915.1 Thermodesulfobacteriota bacterium
TGGCTCTCCTCAAACTGGTGAATGAGGTACGTTCAGATGTAAGGATTCTCGCCAATGATCTGCTCATGCACGTCCAACCATTGCGGCCCTGCCTGCTTCCGGTGAAAAATATGGGTAGCACACTGACCGCAAAAGGACAGATAAGACGGATAAGCAATGCTCTTGACAATGATGAGGCCCTAATCATTTTTCCGGCAGGAGAAGTATCACGATTCAGTCCGCGGCGGGTTAGGGACACCAGATGGCAAAAAGGCTTTTTATCAATCGCTGAAAAAAGTCGGGCCCCCATTCTCCCCATCCATATCAACGGTAAAAATTCGCTTACCTTCTATACAGCATCCATGCTTTTCAAACCTCTATCCACCGCCATGCTTGTTGGTGAGATGTTCAAACAACAGGAAAATCAAATATCTTTCACGGTTGGAAGTATTATTCCCTGGCAGGCCTATGGAAAGATCCCGCTTCCCGCTAAAGAACGGGTAAAGCTCCTTAAAAAGCATCTCTACCGCATAGGCAAGGGACGAAAACCACTTTTCGATACCGAGAATGCGGTGGCGCGTCCTGAAAGACGCAGTGATTTGAAACAGGCACTCATTGAGGCAGAGCTGCTTGGCACGACTCCTGATGGTAAACAGATATATCTCTATAGCGGTGAGGAATCTTCTCCAATTCTACGAGAAATCGGGAGACTGCGGGAGATCACCTTCCGGGCAGTGGCAGAAGGAACAGGTAATCGACGTGACATGGATCGCTTTGATACGATTTATCAGCATCTGATCCTGTGGGATGGAGAAGATCTTGAAATTGTTGGTGCCTATCGGTTTACAGACTCGGCAGTCACTATCAAGGGTCACGGGCTGAACGGGCTCTATACGAACAGCCTTTTTAATTTTGACAAAAAGCACTGTTCTTTTCTGGATCAGGGGCTTGAGCTTGGCCGGAGTTTTGTCCAGCAGCGGTACTGGGGAAAACGAAGTCTTGACTATCTCTGGTACGGTATCGGGGCCTACCTGGCCAGGAATCCAAAACATCGCTATCTCTTCGGGCCTGTTTCCGTCAGTGGCAGCATGCCCCGGGGTGGCAAGGATCTCCTTATCTACTTCTACAAACTCTACTTCGGTTCAGAAGAGATGCCGGGCTGTTCCAGAAACCCTTTTCATTTCGACAGAGCCATTGAAGAATTAGCCTCACAGTTTTCCGGAAGTAACAGAAAGAAGGATTTCAAACAATTGAAAACCATGCTCAAGAACATGGATACCACTGTTCCTCCACTTTATAAGCAATACTCAGAGCTCTGCACTTCCGGTGGAGTAAAATTCATAGATTTTAACATAGATCCTGATTTTAATGACTGTGTAGACGGTCTTGTGGTTGTGGACATCCAGTTGCTGAAACCAAAAAAAAGAAAACGTTATATTAACACGTCATTTCTTGCAGAGTGATATTAAGGGAGAAAGTGCCAATTCCTTCTCCCTTCAGCCGGGCAGTTGTTCATCCGTTTCCGTTATTGACTATAATTGAAGGGGGGGGATCCCCGATTGTTCCAACGGAAGAGCCAGCTCTATGCAAATTGAGAATCGCTTTGACAAATTGCATTAAATTTGCTACGCTATTGTCATGATATCACGAAATTGTGAAGAAACAGTGCAAAAGTTGCTCAGAGGCTTTCCCGCTGTAACTATCACCGGCCCCAGACAATCAGGTAAAACCACCCTTGCCAGGAAAATTTTTGCGGGCAAGCCCTATGCCTCGCTGGAAGACCCTGACAAGAGGCTTTTCGCCCAGGAAGATCCCCGCTCATTTCTGGAGCAGTTCCCTGATGGTGCTGTTATCGATGAAGTTCAGCGCTGTCCGGATATCCTCTCCTACCTGCAGACGATCCTGGACTCCGATGGCCGGATGGGGCTCTTTATCCTCACAGGATCACAACAGTTTGGCCTTTTGTCAGGTATTAGCCAATCATTGGCAGGTCGTACTGCCTTTATGGAACTGCTGCCGTTTTCACTTCCTGAACTGGCTGAAGCCGACCTTTTTCCCCAGGAGGTAAACACGCTGCTTCATTCCGGTTGTTATCCCCCACTGTACGACAGGGATGTTTCACCTCAGGCCTGGTTCAGTTCATACACAACGGCCTACATTGAGCGGGACGTCCGCCAAATACTTAACGTTCAAGACCTTGAGAGTTTTCAGCGTTTCATCCGTCTTTGTGCCGGTAGAACCGGACAACTGCTTAACTTCTCTTCGCTGGCCGACGAGTGCGGCATCACCCATAATACTGCCAGGGCGTGGATATCCGTTCTTGAAGCAAGCTACATCATCTTCCTGCTTCGCCCCCATCATGCAAATTACAAAAAACGGCTGGTAAAAATGGCCAAGTTGTATTTTTACGATGCCGGGCTTGCCTCATGGCTGATCGGGATCAGATCAGCAGATCAACTGGCAACCCATCCACTGAGGGGCAGCCTCTTTGAAACTTTAATTATTGGTGAATTGGTAAAATCCAGATTCAACCAGGGAGAAAAACCAGATCTTTTCTTCTGGCGGGATTCCAATGGCAACGAGGTGGATATCATTGCCGAACAGTCGGGGCGGCTCATGCCCCTGGAAATAAAATCAGGTAAAACTCTCAGCGCCGACTCAACCAGGGGGCTAAGCAAATATATGTCTCTGGCCGGCCGGAACACGATTTCCCCCACCCTGATCTATGGCGGGAGCGACAGCTACAAAAAACAAGATATACGCATAACATCCTGGAGAGAAAGCGGGAACATTCTTTACCAGCAGTAATAATGGTCAGAGCAAGAATCTGTTTTTTTTGTTATCTATACAGATATTTATGTGTAGCACAAAGAGCATTCTTTATTGGGGGGCATTATCTTTATTCTTGACACGAACAGGTTACACAACAACCCTTGTATCAAGGATAAAGGTTCGACCCCGTTATTCATTATTCTTCTTTCATATCTTGTATGGCCAGCCATCCTGAGCAGCGTGCTTCAAACATTTCAAATGATTCATTTACATGAAGCAGGTATTGATTAAACAGTTCCTGGTCTGTTTGTGTCTGCTCCATGAGTCCGAACAGGTAGTCCCCGACTGGTCGTTTTTCAGAATACAAGCAGGCGATCAGTCCCCAAAGAACAATAGGGCATAACAATAATAGGGGGTCAGACCACGTTTTATTCCATGTGATTTAAGTCAGTTGTGGCAAATTAAACCGTGGCCTGTCCCCTATTGTTCACACTTTCAGCCTCACAGTGCAGTAACACATAATTAGAACACATAATTAGAACACATAATTAGCACATAATTAGCACATAATTAGGGTCAGAGTAAAATTGTTTTAACATTAACTGCCTGAAACAACTATTAATTTAATTTTACTCTGACCCCTTTTATTTACAAAAATGCAGGCACACCTTGAGCGAACCGGAAAGAAACTGATTATCCTCTTTGACGGACGTGATGCCTCCGGAAAGGGAGGTACCATCCGCCGGGTCACCAGATACATGAATGAAAAACATTACCGGGTGGTTGCCCTTGGTAAGCCCAATGCTGTTCAGCAAACTGAACTCCATATGAAGCGATACATAGAGCAATTCCCCCGGGCAGGTGAAATTATTCTCTTTGATCGCTCCTGGTATAACAGGGCCATGGTGGAGCCCGTTATGGGATTTTGTTCAAATGAACAGTACAGCCGTTTTCTCAGGAAGGTGATCCTCTATGAAAAAAATTTTATCCTTGACGGCGGACAAACCATCCTCCTCAAATTTTATTATTCAGTTTCCAAAGAGGAGCAGGCAAGACGCTTTGAGCGCAGGAAAAATGATCCCCTGCGCCAGTGGAAACTCTCGGAAGTAGATCTCCAGGCTCAGGATTTATGGGATGAATTCAGTGAAAAGAAGATGATTATGCTCCAAAAAACCCATATCAGGGAAAGTCCATGGTGGATTATAAAATCAGATGATAAACATTCCGCCCGTCGTGAAACAATGAAGCTTATTTTGAAATCAGTTAAATATAAGGGCCGCAGGCGAAATATCGACTATGACCCAAACCCTGAGATTATCGTACCCGGGAATATTGAACTGAAAAGAATGCGGCACCAGATTAAAAAATACGGGAAAGCACTCCGGTAGCATTCCAGTAAAACAACAGGAACCAAAACAGTGCCGATCAAAATTCGTGTTTTTATCATCGAATGCCCTAACCCCATTGATTTGCTCCAGGGACGCAACGAGGGAAAAAGCCTCGAACAGATCTGCAAACTTATTGGCCACGAAGCAACCAGCTTCCATCCACGATCAAAAAATGACCTTGAGACTGTGTGTAAATACATCTCAAGTATTGATCGGGAACATGATGGCACAGACAATCCCGACCTGCCCGTCTGTATCCATATTTCCAGTCACGGTGAAGAAGATGGGCTTGTCTTTGGAAAGGATTTGCTGACCTGGAATGAATTGGAGGCAGTACTCGAACCTGTATGCATGAAAAAAACAATTTATCGGGGAGAGAAGATCCTGATAATTTCAGCCTGTGAAGCAAAACAGCAGAAACTGACAAAAATTATTCAAAAAAAACTACAAACAAACAATGGGTTCCAGCCCATCAAACACATTTTTATTACTGCAGGAAAGGATGTATACTGGGACGATGCGGTGGTTGCCTGGGCTCTTTTTTATAATAAAATCCCAAAGGCCAATTTATCTAAAAAGAAAAAGATCCTTGAAGTGTTATCACTGATAGAAAAAGCGGAGTTGGGTCATATTCATTACTACAGGTGGTCAGCAAAAAAAGAGCAGTATCAATGTTTTTGCGCCAATGGTAAACTGAAACGGTTCAAATTGCGCTAAGGAACGGGAATTAAATAACCTGAACATATTTCGCCGCAATTTTTTCGTCAGCGACACTTTAAAAAGCTTTGCATACTCCCTGTATGTAACGGTTTTTAAAGTATTGCTGGCGGAACAAAGGGCAAGAAAGATGTTCAGGTTATTTAATGTACGTTCCTAAGGCAGTAAGTAAAAATAAGTTGTACATATTGCGCCGAATTTTGTTTCGTGTTCAAGGAACAAGGAAGGCGCATAATGTATTATGTAACTGACGCCGTAACGCAGAACGCGAGACAAAAGGCAGTTTTCATCTAGCTGAGAGGCACCACGGTAACAGTTGGAATCATGGCATTTCTAAGCCCGTGGTGAAAGATTATCGGTATAGCTCCAAGACCTTTAGACCTCGCAGTCCGGATATAGTCCTGATTCAGTATATCCAGCATTGCGCTTCTCACCATCCTGGCAATGAGACCGCTTTGCATGATGCCAAGGGTCAAAGAAGGAAGGATCAGATATTTCAAGGCCCCGAAAAGTCCTGCTTGACTGATGGTTTGGTCTCCACAAACAGGTAAGCATTTCAACTGTACCCCAAACAGGAGCATCAAAATAAATGCATGGAGCTATAATGGGGGCACTGCTGGGAGAAATACAAATATTACGACACCATATTGGACATTAGCCCTGGTAGTGCTAATTGGCTGACAGTACTGTCAGCTCAGCCTTCTTCATGGCCCTACTTTGTACAAAAAATCCCCGAACCAAGATGAAATTGATCCAGGGATGTCCTGTTCCTGCTCTCATATACTGCAATACTAAAAGCTCGTGTTCAAGGAGTGTTCAATTAGTACCTTACAGAATATTTTCTTGTTTTTTTCAAAGAAAATATTCTGATAAGGTACTTATGCCGGCTTACCGTTCATCACCGGTGTTAGATTATTAAGGCAGACCCTCTGACTTTTGCTGCGTCTTTCAGCCGCATCTTCCCTGCCATATCCGACCAGCAACATTATGCAGCGTCATCTCCAATTACAGCGGTGGGCCCGTTCCGGATTTATACCGGATCACCTTTAAATCAAGTCTTCAACATCTCTTGAGCCCCATGCAGTTAGCGTAATAGCTTACAGTTGCGGGCCAATCGGAAAAAACGCCAATTACTCCGACCTCATTTGCAAGTACATCAAGAGTGTTAAACATATCGCCGTCATTGTCGATTATCTCACTGGTGGTCTGATAATACCATCCACCTCCATCCTGCAGTCTCCCCGAGCGCTCAAGCGTCCAGGTGATGATATCAAGCCCTGCGGCTTTTGCCCGTTTCGCATATTTTGACGGTTTGATCTTTCCGTTTTCGTTTACCTCCAGAAGCATCCACATTGGAGGTGCGATAATCTTCACGCCTCTTTCGGTCAGTTCTTCCATGCTCGGCTTCCAGGTAGCAGGTTTGGTATGATCAAAAGCGGGATCACTATAGCGGCCGTCAAGAAAAACTGCTTGTTTTCCGAATCGAGGGTAATCAGCAATCCAATACAGAACATCGTCTTGATTAAAAGATTGTGCAAATACCCTGGACGGCCTTACTCCTGCCTCTTTGTATTCTTCAATCATCTGACGGGCATAATCCTCCTGTGTGTAATACCCGCGATAGGGCATACTCACACTGGGTTCTTTCAGTTCAGGAGTCATTTTCACCCCAAGATCACGGAACAATTGAATACTTTCTTTATGGGTGAGCACGGTGCCACAGGTGGAGTAAAGATCTGTACGAAAATCAGCAGTTCCCTGCATATACTCTTCAGGAGTGACTGCATAGGGGGTGCTCGCATCCATTTTTCCACACAAGGTCTTAAACTCTTCCAAAGTGATGTCACTAGCACAACATCTGGCTGATGCAGGTGTTACAATCTCACCGTTTGCATCAATGACCGCTGGAGTGAACTGTTCAGAACATTTAGCAGCAAGTGCAGGAATCAAAAGCAGGTTAGAAAATCAACATGAATCACTCCGCCACCCCCGGACGGAGGTGACGGTTTTCCAATACGGAAAAATAATTCCAGGAAGGATACTGTTTATCGGTCAAGCAAGTCTTCGATATCGCCGGGACTGAAGAAAATCGTTTCGCCCGGTGCATCATCAAGACCATCGTTATCCGTTATACAGTAGGTTGTACCATCGGCAGCGACAGCGAATCCTTCCAACTTCTCAGCTGTCCATATGCTTCTTTTCTCAATCTCTGGTAACAAATCAACCAATAGCGTTTTCTCAATGGTCGTTAATTCCTCTGTGACCGAATGGAACTCAGCTTCAGCCAGGTCTATGGTGTAGATTGCTTTTAGCTCAGCATTCAAACCGGTACTGCTTCCCCATCCCTTGTCACGTTCAATTACTGCAAAATCACCATTTGGAAGAAGAGTAAGTTCTGAAAGACCAATCCAGCCGCCATCCCCTTCCTGCTCAAGAGGGTAATGGACAAAACTCCACAGATCGGCAGCTACGTCGTAACGACCAATCTTGGTATTTTTTTTGTCAATATCACCAGCATCCGGCCAGGCACGCTGGATAGCTACATAGATTATTTCCTCACCGGTAAAACCGGTTACGGCAATCCCCTCAAAACCATTTTTAATAGCATTATTTGCAAGTTCAGGTGGTAAGTTGATTTCCATTTCCACAACACCGGTTTCCGGGTTGATCTTGAGAATCCCATTTTCTCGTTTCCCCGGTTTGCCTTCACTGGCTGCCCAGAAATATCCGTCTTCCCCAATAGCAAGACCTTCAAGATCAAGGGAAGAGAAGCTAACACCGGTAAACGGTAAGTGAGGCCGGCATAAGTGCCTTGTTGGTATGTACACCTTGCTAACGTTAAACGAGCTTTTCATTTTCTTGTTTTTTATGACAGGAATTAACGAGTAAGGCACTAATAGAAAGCTAATAGGGGACAGACCACGTTTTATATTTTTCTCGGTCGTCCTGCCTTGCCAGGGGTAACGCGACGTCCAATCATATCGCTTATTTCCTCGCTAAATCGACTATTACCTAAAGCAAAATTACCATTGGTTGCTTTGCGTATTTTATCAATCTCTCCTGCTTCCAACTCATAACGAAATAATTCCCTGTACGCCATTTCTCTTTCAGAGTCTGTTTGACCAAGGCTTTGGTAAAGAACATGAGGAGTTAGTAAATCAACTTTGTCACCTTGGCATTACTCTGGTAGCTAGACCAATGATACTCACCTGGATGCTTGACCATGTTTGCACGTACTGGATTCATTTCAATATATCGTTGACAAGAAAACAGATATTCCTCCTGTTGTATGATACAAGAACGAAATCTTCCCTCCCAAAGAGTTCCACTACGCTTATAGGTCCTGTTGATATATTGAACATAGCGCTGGCCAAGGTTCTTCATGAGACTGCCTGCACTATCAGCTTTTTGTGGAGTGAGGAGAAGGTGGTTCGTCATCAATGTGTAAGCATGAACAAAACACCCTGTGCTCTTACTGTATTCTTCCAGCCAATCAAGATAAAATAAATAATCTTCTTCAGAGAAGAAGCACGATTGCCGGTTATTCCCTCGTTGAATGATATGAAGTGGAATTCCGGGCACTATGATTCGTGAGCGTCTTGGCATAACGGAATAATTACGCAACTCGGGACAAAAGAACAGGTTAAAATCGTGGTCTGTCCCCTATTATGCCTATGCTATTATGTAGCCCAACCAAATCATTTTCTAATACTTTTGTAAAGATACCATAATGCCTCACTAACCTTTTCTTAACAATCATTCTGTATTTTCCATCCCTGTTACCTGGCTCAGTGAAGAGCCGTTTTTTCCCCTCGCCAACCAGGCTGAGCCAATGGAACAGTCTGGTCGGCTCCTTTAATTTGAAAGGAACAGATACATGATATCTCTAGAATCGGTAAATCTTGGATACAACGAATCGACAATTCTTGAAAATATAACTCTCCAGGTGGAAAAACAGGAATTCGTTGGCATCATCGGCCTATCCGGAGCTGGGAAATCCACACTCCTCATGTCCATCATAGGCAACATTCGTGTTCTTCAAGGAAATTATCATGTTTTTAACCATAATCTTTGTTCAATCAATAAAAAAGAACTCAGAGACCTACGCTCAAGAATAGGTTTTATCTTCCAGAGTTATAATTTGGTTAACCGTCTCAGTGTTCTTCACAACGTGATGAGCGGCATGTTGAAAGATATCCCCCTTGGTCGTTCCCTGCTCAAATTATATACCAGACAGGAATTGGAAAAAGCCTATGAATATATGCAGATAGTAAACATTGAGCATCTTGCCCTGAACCGATGTGACGAGCTATCAGGAGGTCAACGACAGCGCGTCGCCATAGCGAGAGCACTTGCCCAGGAGCCTAAGATTCTGCTTGCAGATGAACCTGTGGCTGCCCTTGACCCCAAGAGCGCCATTCAGGTGATGGATACCTTACGCAAGGTTAATGAAACGTATGGCGTGACTGTTATTACCAACCTGCATCATCTGGATTTTGCCCGTGAGTACTGTGGCCGAATCCTTGGGGTCGCAGCAGGAACAATTTCCTATGATGGAAATCCAAATGATCTGCACGGTCACAGCTTGGATGCAATCTATGACAATGATCAGTCTGTAACAGAAGAAATCCATCAGATAGCAGAGAACAAAAACCATCTTCATCCGATACCAGACCCATCTTTTGCATAAACAAAACCAGCAGTAAACCAATAAAGCCGTATAAGCAAAAATAATATCATTAAAAGGAGTAACAAGATGAAAAAAGTAATGCTAACAGCATTGATGCTACTCACCCTGACAACACTTACTGTCACTTCCGCTTTTGCAAAGCAGGACTGGCCAGAGGAATTAACGTATGGTGTTATTCCGGTGGCCTCATCCCGTAACATGTCTGATAGTTTCGGGAACCTGGTGAAACACCTTGAAAAAGAACTTGGTATCAAGGTCAAATTACAGGTTGCAGGCGATTACGCAGGAGTGATCATTGGAATGCAGCATGATCACATTGATCTTGCCTACCTCGGACCAAAATCCTATTGCGAAGCCGCAAAACGTGCAGACGCCGAGGCGCTCGTAGTTGAGGTTGGACAGAGTGGTGTGGCTGGATATCATGGCTATATTATTACAAAAGCAGGGTCCGGCTTGAAAAGTCTTGATGATCTGAAAGGAAAAAAATGGGCTTTTACCGACCCCCATTCCACCTCCGGTACCCTGGTTCCAACAGTTCATTTCAACAAAATACAGATTGATCCTGAACAATTTTTTGACAAGGTGATTTACTCAGGCAGCCATGAAGCCTCCATTCTTGCTGTCAAAGCCGGAAAAGTTGACGGAGCCTCCACCAACGATCTTGATTTCGACCGTGGCATGGGTACTCACTGGAAAAAAGATGATTTCAATATTGTATGGAAATCTGATCTTATCCCCGGTTCTCCCATGGCAGTTCGCAAGGATCTCCCAGCTTCTCTGAAACAAGCAATACAGGATGCATTCATTTCTTTTCAGGATAAAGACGGCCTGGATAAATTGAAGATTTCAGGATTTCAAAAAGCTGACGATACTCTCTATGATGGAATCAGGCAGCTGATTGCCATGAAAAAGGCTCTGAAAGTAGCAAAAAATTAACTGTTTCTTCCTTCCCCTGCCGTACGCTGGATGGATTTCCTTCTATTCCTGCGTACGGATCAAAACCAAATTATAAGTTAAAAAAAAGAGTACAATGACAGCAACAACTCCCCAAATTACCCCTGAATTATTAAGGAGAAAGGCATCCCCTTTCCAATGGCAAAGTCTCCTTACCCTGTTTGTGCTAAGCATGTGTTATTTCATAAGCTGGTCAAACACAGAGATGAGTGTAGGATCCCTTTTCGAAGGTTGGAGTCATATGCGATCCTACATCGTCGGCAACCCCGATATTTCCGGCTCCAGCTTTTTTCCACCATCATTTATTGTAAATGATATTCGTCTTTATGCCAAAGCCATGTTTGAAACCATTGAGATGGCTGTGGTTGCCCTTGTGCTCTCCATTGTAGTAGGTTTTCCGTTATCACTTTTCGCATCACGAAATATTTTAAAAATCCTTATTCCAGGCAGAAGTCTCATTGCTCAGTCAATGAGACGACTTATCTATTCGGTTGCCATGCTGGTGGCCAACGTTTTTCGTTCTATTAATGAAATTGTCTGGGCGCTTCTTTTTGTTTCAGCAGTAGGACTTGGTCCTATGGCAGGAATTCTTGCACTTGGCGTTCATACAGCAGGAGTTCTCTGCAAGCTCCTGGCCGAAGGCAACGAAGCAATTGATCCAGGGCCTGTTGAGGCCTTAACTGCCACAGGAGCCAGTTTTCCAAAAATTATTGTTTATGCCGTTCTGCCCCAGACCATGCCCCATTTTATATCCATGGTGCTCTATCGTTTCGAGTCAGATGTCAGAAGTGCTTCCATCCTCGGTTTTGTGGGTGCTGGTGGTATCGGTTTTTATCTTTTTGACAAAGTAAGAGCTTTTGAAAATGGTGATGTGACTACCATTATCATGATCATAGTCATCACTGTCTGGCTCATCGACAGGCTAAGTGCCGTAATCAGGAAAAAATTTATTTAATTCTTACAGAGTAAATAGACAGAGAATTCTACAACTTCTTCACACAGTTTCCTGTCTCAAACATTTTATGGTGAACAAAATGGCGTATCAAACAAGACAACAAGCCACATCAGTTGATGGAAAACCAGAAAACCAGGTGAAAATCGAGATCATGGATATGGGTAGAACCTTTACCCGTCACAACCCGGATGCCATTCAAATTGAAGAATTTCGCAGAGTCAACTTTTCAGTAAACAGAGGAGAACAACTGGCCCTGACAGGCCCTGGCGACGTGGGAAAATCATCAATTTTAAAAGCAATTTTTCGTACCTATCTGCCCACTTCAGGATCTATTCTGTTCCACAAAGAAGATGGTTCGGTTGTCAATCTTGCAACATGCAGCGACATTGAGGCGCGAGTCCTGCACAAACATGAAATTGGAATCATAAACCGCTCTTTAAATATACTCCCCAGAACCACTATCTTGCAATGTGTTGCAGCACCACTTATCAGATCCGGTTATCACATACAGGCCTCGCTGTACAGGGCGGCAAGATTATTGGACTACCTCGGCATACAAGAGGAAATGTTTCATGTCTCGCCCTCTTCTTTTTCCCCTGCACAACAGCAACTGGTCAATATCGCGTCTGAAATCATTGTGCCCAAAGAACTTCTTCTTTTGGATGACCCCACAGCACCTCTCAATGAAAAACATTCAGATCTGATCCTGACTCTCTTGGCGGAATTGAAAAAGAAAAACATAACAATGATAGGCATTTTCCATGATCCAGACACACAGGAGAGGATCGCAGACAAAACATATGAGGTGACGAGAGAAAAATCCTGTCTTTCTCCAATGGCGCACCAGGAGGCGGCCTGATGCATTTTGTTTTACGTTCAAAACGGGTACTCACTGGTGGATGCATCCAGCCGGCAGATATTGTTATTAGTCAGGGAATAATTGAAGAAGTCACTACCTATAATTCGCAACCGACTGCCCACGACTTTGGAAATAGATTCATTGTTCCCGGATTTGTAGATCTTCATTCAGATGCTGTTGAAAAAGAAATTGAACCAAGGCCGGGTGCGCATTTCCCCATTGAATCTGCCCTGGTGGAACTTGACAAAAAGTTGACAATGGCTGGCATTACGACCATGTATCATGCGGTTGGATTTAATGATGCTGCCATTTCCGGATATAGGGGTACTGAAATTGCCGCACAAATAATTCGCAGGATACATCAGGCAAATAAAGAGCATCTTGCTGTGGATAACCTCATCCATGCACGCTTTGAGGTCACCTCCTTTGATTCGATCGGAACGATAAAGGAATTGATACAAAGCGAATCTGTTCATTTGCTTTCGGTCATGGATCACACCCCTGGGCAGGGACAGTTTAAAACAATCGATACCTGGAAAAAGTTTCATTTACCAGTCTACAAGCTCTCAAACGCAGAAGCTGACGAGATCATACGGCAAAAACAGCGCGGCAAGGCTAGAGCCTTTGAGGTGGTCAAAGATTTACTGGATTTTGGCGCCAGACATAACCTGGTACTGCTTTCCCATGACGATGATACCACACAAAAAATTAACCTCATCGACGAACTTGGCGTTACAATTTCCGAGTTTCCTCTGGATATAGAAGTGGCAACTTATGCCAAAGAAAAAGGCATTGCAACAGGCATGGGCGCTCCCAATGTTGTGCGTGGGGAAAGCCAGAGCGGGAATGTTTCAGCAAGAGAATTGATTGCTGAAGACGCATGTGATTTTCTCTGCTCAGACTACCACCCAAGCTCCATGCTGCAGGCGCCATATACCATAAGACATACACTTGGTAAAAGTCTCGATCAGTGCTTTGATATGGTAACCCAGACTCCCGCAAGGCTTGCCGGTCTCAATGATCGTGGTGAGATCGCAGCGGATAAACTGGCAGATATTGTGGTGGTGGATGACAGCAGCACCCCGAAAGTAGTTCTCACCCTAAAAGAAGGAGCAGCTGTTTATAACGGAATCGGCTGTCTCTGTGGAGAATAGCCATGATTTATATTCAGTCCCACAACCCGGAGCCCAAAATCACTCTCGGCACATTTCCTCTCATTTCAGAGAAGGCTCGTGTCATAAAATCAGACATAGGTGCATACACAGAAATCAGTGACTACGTTGAATTTATTGAATCAAGTCTGGGAAACTATTCCTACGTGATGGATCGTAGCTCTGTTATATACAGCCAGATAGGTAAATTTGTAAACATTGCCTCAGATGTACGAATCAATCCGGGAAACCATCCCATGCACTGGGTGAGTCAGCACCATATCATGTATCGGAGACAGCAGTACGAATTTGATGAAAATGATGATGCGGAGTTTTTCCAAAATCGAAAAGATCAAAAGGTAAGTATAGGGCATGATGTTTGGGTAGGCCATGGAGCAACCATAATGCCAGGTGTGACCATTGGTAATGGCGCTATAATTGGCGCCGGTGCGGTAGTTACCCACGATGTGGCTCCATACACAATAGTAGCGGGTGTTCCTGAAAAAGAAATACGCTCCAGATTTACCAGTGAAATAAGAGACGGTATTGAAAAGACTGCATGGTGGGATTGGGATCACGAGACCATCAAAAAAAGGATTGACGATTTTCGCGATGTCGACCGCTTTATTGCCTTATACAGTGAAGAGCCTACCTTGGAGCCTGCCTGATAGCAAAATAACATACCATTGAAAACAACTTAGGAACGGGAATTAAATAACCTGAACATATTTCGCCGCAATTTTTTCGTCAGCGACACTTTAAAAAGCTTTGCATACTCCCTGTATGTAACGGTTTTTAAAGTATTGCTGGCGGAACAGGTAAGCGAGGCACGAGACTCCGAAGGGCAAGAAAGATGTTCAGGTTATTTAATGTACGTTCCTTAGTGCCTTACAGAATATTTTCTTGTTTTTTTCAAAGAAAATATTCTGACAAGGTACTTATGCCGGCTTACCGCTCATCACCGGTGTTAGTTTTATTCTTTTCCCACACAGCTCAACTCAACAATCGGTACCTCCCAGGTATCACTCTGACATCTCGTCTGAAATTCCTTATCGTTAATATCCTCCCGGTGGCGTCGTACCAGGGCAATAACCTTTATTTCTTTAATCGTATGTAGACGGTTCTGCCATATTGTCTGAGCCTTTTTCGAAAAACGGGCAACAGGAACTCCTGCATTATTATGAAGGTACAAATAACCCCTTCCCTGGCTGGCAGTCAGCAGCTCACCTGTTTGCAATTCTTTGATTGCCCTGCAGGTTGGATGGCCTTCTTTTTTTACTCCAGCAAAGTCAATAAAAAGCTCTTTCATACCTAAGAACTCATAATGCATAAGCATCTGCACCACTTTGCGGAATGGTGTCATCTTTCTGGAAAGTAGAAACGCCCCACCGAGTACCTGGATATGCGGGTTTTGTGAATTGTTGATTGCGAAGAGCTGAAGGGTCTCACGAGCCCGGGACATGGCCACATAGTAGAGCCTGCGATCTTCTTCCATTTCCGAACCACTTTTCTTTTTCCAATTCCCGTCAAGTACAAAGACATGATCAAACTCCATGCCCTTGATTGAATGGATTGTGGAGAGAAAGATGCCATTCTCCAGATTCCTCGACCGATGCTGATCAGCCAGAGTTTCATAAAAGTAATTTTCAACCAGCCCGACCGGTTGCGGCGTATTGCCCGTCTCGTCTTCCCACTCAGTAATCAGGGTTCGTAGATTAGCCTGCCAGACATTTTCTCCTGATCCTTTGTCAGGCAGAAGTCTGAGCAGTGATTGTGCTGTGATCTGCTCCAGGTTACAGCTATGAAGAAAACTCAGTAAGTCTGCATTCTCTCTTATTCGTGTCAGGCTGGGAAATGCACTTCTCCCCCAGTTGAGGCTTACAGATATCCCCTCTGCCTCAAAAACCGAACGGATGACATCCAGTTCCTGCCATTCCCTGGCCAGTATGGCACAGCTGTTCAAATCAAAATCACTGTTCAAACTCCTGAGGCGCTGCAGCTCTTCCAATAAAACAAGGGCCTGCGCTGTCTTATCCGTTACCCTGAGACACTGTACCCTGCCCTGTCCAATGGCATCATCAAGTTGCCAGTTGCCCCCATGTGGGAGTGTAGTCCTGGCCCTGTTGATCTGGATAGGATGCGCTGTCTTCATCCTGTCCTGATTGTGGATGATAAGTGCATTGGCAGCAGCAATTATATTAGCGGTAGATCTATAATTCTCGGTCAGATAATGGACTCTGGCCTCGTAATCTGCCTTGAAACGTCTGATAAAATCAACATTTGCCCCTCGGAAGCGATAGATATTCTGGTCATCATCACCCACTGCCAGGATGGTCAATTGTTGTTCCTTTTCATCCACGGTTCTGCCTGCCAGCAATGAAACCAGTTCATACTGTTCTTCGTCAATGTCCTGGTACTCATCCACCAGAATATGGCTGAATCTGGACATCAGCGCATCCCTTGGCCGGCCATCTGCAAAACCAAGAATATCAGCCTCCCCCTTGAGCAAAGAAATGGCATCCTGTATGACTCTGGAGAAATCAATCTCCTCTCTGCTTACCCCGGATATGTGTTTTACCAGAGACCTGCCTGTTAATCTCAAGGCCAGGCCATGAAAAGTCAGAGTCGTGACCCAGGCCATATCTTTTCCCACCAGATCACGAAGCCTGCGGCGAAGACCTATGGCTGCGCTCCGATTAAAACAAAGCACCAGAATCGCCTCTGGCCGAACTCTTTTAACTCTGAGTAAATATGCAACACGATGGGCAACTGTTCTGGTTTTACCAGCCCCAGGTCCTGCCATAATCAGGATATTGTTGTCTGTTGCTGTTGAGACAATTTCCTCCTGGGATTGATTGTCCAGATCCTCGACAATTCGCTGATAGGATTGCTCACTGGTTGCCCTTTCCAACAGCTCCTCCTTGCCGGGAAAGAAGCGTTTAACAAATTCTGCCTTTTCATCGTTAAAATATGACTGCACCAGATTCATACCCACACTGATTTTTTGTATTGCGCAACGGGCATACTCGTTTATCACGTGAACCTGAAAATTCTTTTCAGAGTAGTGGGTCTTCAAAGGTTCAAAATTAGCCTTTGTGTATGACTTTCCCCTGGCATCCGGATTGATGGTAATAGTCATGGCCTGCCTGAATACAGCCAGTCCCTGCTGCAATTCGATTATCCCCTGTTCATGCATGAAGGTAAGAGCCCTCTCAGCCGCAGCCAGTGGATCTTTGAGTGAAGAGTACAGAACCAGATCATTTTTTAATCCTCCGACAATTTCTTCAAGGGTAAATTCCACCAAAAGAGAGGCGCTGGCCAGATCCTTGTCTTTCAGGGAGTTCTGAATAATCTGCAGGGCCACATGGGCTGCCTGCTGGCGGATCGCGACTGTCTTCTGCAAAGAGTCCCAGTCCCGGTGCAACATGATGGAAAAGATGTTATTCCCTCTGGATTTAATGCTGACGCTGCCCTTCTGGCCTGCCAAGCCCTTTCCATCCCGGCTCAGACCACGGAGAACCAGATTGAGACTGCATGGCGTGCTGTAGTCATGGCCCAGTTCAATAAGGTGCTGGTTGACCTGCCTGAGATCTATCACCAGGTTTTTCTCATGATCTGCATCAGGAGAGGTCTCCTGGAGTATTCTCAAAAAATCTTTTTCCACCTGGCAAAAGCGCTTGAGCAGTTTTTCAGAGCTCCCTTTTACCTTATAGCGGATATATGCCGAAAGAACGGTTTCTTTGGAGAGCAGTCCCTGTTCCGCCATATCGTTGAGGGTACGCAATACTCGTTGGGTTTCAGTTTCACTTTCAAGATCATCGGCCATGCTGCTGAATGGTGCCAGGCAGGCAAGATCGTCGGCACTGAATCCCTGACTGGGTGGGCTTTCCATCAGGGCTGCCAGAATAGCAAGCCAGCGTCTTTGTTGTCTCTTTGAAAGATTAAATGTCTCTATTTTCTCACTGGCTTCTTCAAGGCTGCGAACAAGAGGTTTTCCCTGGAACACTCGGGTATCATTTTCATCACGATGCAGAAAGCCGGTTTTCTCCAGCCAGGACACTGCAGTTTTCACCCTGGTGTCCTGATCCCTGGCATACTCATCCGAATCAATGTCAACCACACCCAACCTGAGTATTTCTCCTGTGGTCAACACCACTTTACCATCGTCTTTGGCAGAATGACGCAGGGCGTGCAAAATCCGGGCAATTTCCCTTTGCGTCAAACGGGAGTTACTGCTCATCCGAAACTGCCCTTCCACGTCCTGCTCCGCAAAAATCAGGATACACTCCGCCTCATTGCGATCTCGTCCGGCACGTCCCGCCTCCTGAAGATAATTCTCCAGGGAACCTGGAATATCGGCATGGATGACAAGCCGCACATCATCTTTATCAATACCCATGCCAAATGCGTTTGTGGCACAGATGATTGCTATCTCTCCTGCAATGAAATCGTTTTGAATACGTTTTTTGACAAAAGGTTCAAGGCCAGCATGAAATGGTTCTGCTTCATAGCCTTCCTGAGTCAGGAATTCAGCCAGATTTTCTGTGTTTTTACGGGTGGAACAGTAAATAATGACACAGCCTTTGCCATCATATCGTGTTTTAAGCAAGGTCAGGATCGTTTGATTTTTTTCATAACTCTCAACCGGCCAGACTTCGTAGTGCAGGTTCTGTCGCTCATGTCCTCCTGTATAGACCAGAACCCGCAGGCCAAGTTCCCGTTGAATAATATCGATTATTTCAGATTGCACATCTTTCTTGGCCGTGGCAGTGAAACACTGGACTGGGGGAATTTTAGTTTTTTCCTTTTGAGCAAATTCCCGTATGAAACGAATTGAGTAGAGATAATCAGGGCGGAAATCATGGCCCCACTTTGACAGGCAATGCGCTTCATCAAAAATCCAGGCACCTATCTCCCGCTGGCTGATGGTCTGCACAAAAGATCTGTTCCGCAGCTGCTCTGGTGAGACATAAAGAATCCCCACATCACCCAGCCTGACGCTATCCATAACCTCCCCTCTTTCCGGCATGGTCAGCATACCATTTATGGCCGTGGCCAGAGTGGTGCCGGTCTGCTTTGTAAAGTTATCCACCTGGTCTTTCATCAAGGCCTGTAAGGGTGAGATGATAATCGTCAGGGTGTTACGCCGATGATAACGCATCAGGGCCGGCAGCTGATAACAAAGAGATTTCCCTCCACCAGTAGGTAATGTGGCAAAGAGAGTAGAATTGCGGGCAGCGGCTGTGATAATTGCTTTCTGCAGGCTCTGACCGTCATCAGTTGCAGGTTGTGAGCGGAAATCCTCAAAGCCAAAGTAATTTTGTAGAAAATACTGAGGATTATGATTTTTGCTGCAATAGCTGCATTGGGAGTTATTGCAGGGCTGCTCCCGCAACTGGTGGATAAGACCGGGTACTACCGGAAAATGATGCCTGACCCAGGGAGGAAGGACTGAATTACTCCCGGAAACAGTCAGCCAGGCAGTGACATAGGCAAGTGGTGGATGTGCTATCTGTTGATCAGCCAGTTGACCAACAATCCTTTCCAGGGCCTCCCCGCATACTTCTTTCTCAATGAGCCGTGAAAAAATTTCAGCACGTTCGTCATCTTCAACAAGAGACACTCCCATTGCTCCAAAAGCCTCGGAAATTCCAATAAACTTGTCATCCGCGCAAAAGAAACTTCGGTAAAGCAATGGGGCATCAGACCCTTTTTCCAGCAGCTGTGAAAATGCCCCCCACTGTTCGCTGAAGACCTTGCCGGCCAGTATTGCATCTTCTGCGGGATTGTTGATACTATCCCTGACGATCTGGTAGTTTTTTACTAAGCGATGATAGGGGTTTTCCGGAAAGGCCAGGGGGGAAAGATACAGGGTGTCGACCACTGGTTTTTGCAGGATTGCCAGTGTACTGTCTCTTTTGAGGAGACAAGGAATGTCGTGGGCCAGAATATTATGACCGACAACAAATTCAGCATTACGGCCAAACTCGTCCAACTCTGCCAGTTGCTGCTGTGCTACCTTCCTGCCTTTATGTGTATAGAATTTTTTGCCGTTAAAGGATGCACCCAGGGCATAGATTTCACCATTCTCGTTTGTTTCAATATCAAACAAAAGACAACGGCTGAGAAATTCCTGGCTATTGCTGGACATCCTTTGTTCACTTAATAAGTCATGCGAATCCGTTCACAATCCGGACAGACCCAGGTAGGTCCATTGGAAATGCCCCACAGGTTTTCCTTAAAGCACTCTTCGCAGATCATAAATCCGCAGGGACAATTGAGGCAGTATGGCAATTCTTTTTTACAGCAGTGACAGACATATTTTCCGCGTTTCCTGCGGCCATATATTTTTTCTTTTTTCTTTTCACTCATTTCTGCAACACCTCAAGTAACCATTGCTCGTAGTCTTTACTCACTCCCGAAGCAGGTATGGAAAAAATTTCAGGAACATCATAAGGATGATATAAACGAATTTCCTTCTCCAGTTCCTGCCAAAGTGATGATCTGCTTTTCATCACAAGTTTGTACTCTTTGGCATATTCAATTTTTCCTTTCCACCAGTAGAAACTTTCCATAGGACTGCTTATTTGGGCACAGGCAATTAAACGTTTTTTGAGCAGGAGTGCTCCCAGCTCTTGAGCCTCTGTTTTCTGTTCCAACGCTGTGAAGACAACGATTATATCAGACATTGCTTTCTCTGTTTTTTATTTTTATAATACTGGTTACTTGTTTTCATGCAGCCAGTTTAGCAGGGAAAGCACCTGTTTCACAGTAAATATTCGGCTTACACCTGAAAACAGCCGAAACCACTAAGTTGTAAATGTTTGGATAGTGCCTGAGGTTCGTTCAATCCGGCGTGTGAACTATATTGACTCATATGTGAACACGCTGGATTGGACGAAGATGAGGTGCTAGCCGAATATTTACGTTTCACAAGACAAAAGCAACGATACGCAAAAGGATCCCCCATGCTTTTCACCATAGATGTCGGTAATTCACATACCGTAACTGGCCTTTTTGAAGGTGATGACCTGATCGGTCAGTGGCGCCTGAAGTCTGACCGGGAAAGGACTGATGACGAATTGGCTATCCGCTACCATGCTCTCTTTTCCATGGCAGGAATTGACAAGACAAAAATCAGCGGCATTATCCTGGCAAGCGTTGTTCCAACTCTTGAAGCTGCGTGGATTTCCTGTTGTGAAAAATATTTTTCTAAAAACCTGGAAAAACCACTCTTTGTGGTTTCTTCCGAAACAATTTCTCATATCATCAGCATTGGCATTGATTACCCTGAAGAGATAGGCGCAGACAGATTGGTAAACGCAGTTGCAGCCTGGGAACAATATAAACAAAATCTGATCATCATTGATTTTGGAACCGCCATTACCTTTGACTGTGTTTCCGCAAAATGCGAATATCTTGGCGGCACAATTCTTCCCGGGATTGCAATATCACTGGATGCCCTTTCCACCCGCGCGGCAAAGCTGCCTCGCATTGATGTGTCCACGCCTCCTGATGGAATTATCGGACGCAACACCACCCAAGCCATGAAAAGCGGAATTCTTTATGGATACGGTGCACTTGTTGACGGGCTCAGTGAAAAAATTCGTGGTGAGCTTTGCCCGCAGGGCGAGCCATTACGTGTGCTGGCCACTGGTGGCATGGCTCATCTCATTGCACCTTATGCCAAGGTCATAGATGAAGTAAATCCCATGCTGACCCTGATCGGCCTCCACCTTCTTTATCATAAAAACTGATCCCATGCAGACGCCACTCACCCCACCTGTGTTACAAACTGGAGATTGTATCGGCATTATTGCGCCAGGCGGTCAGCTTCGTGATTTGTCTCCCCTTGAGCAGGGAGTGGCAATTTTAAAAGAGATGGGCTTTGAGGTCAGGCTCCCTCGCCAACTCTGGCCTGGTACCGGTTATCTTGCAGACAATGATGCCAATCGAGCTCTGGAATTTCACCGAATGTGGTGCGACCCGGAAATTTCAGCTGTCATGGCTCTGCGTGGAGGATTTGGCTGCCTGCGACTGCTTCCTTTTCTGGACAGAGATGAAATTTTCAGACAAAAAGAAAAAAAACTGCTTATCGGTTTTTCAGATATTACCATACTGCACCAGGCTCTTTTTCAGATAAACAACATGATCAGCCTGCACGGGCCAATGCTCACCACACTTTCCACTTCCAGTCGTGAGAGCATAGAACGCTTGTACGCAAGTCTTACCGGAAAATGGAATGTTCCTGTGCAAGATAAAAAAATTGAGGTATTGCGGGGTGGTGATCCAGTAAGTGGAACACTTACTGGTGGTAACCTGAGCAGTCTTGTAAGTCTGCTTGGCACTCCTTATGATCAGGATTGGAATAATTCCATCCTGTTTCTTGAAGATACAGGCGAACCCCTTTACCGACTTGACCGGATGCTTACCCAACTTGCTCAATGCGGCAAGCTGAGCCAGCCCAGGGGCATTATCCTTGGGGATTTTTCTCTCTCGCCTGATCAGGATCGTCTGCAATTCATTCGTTTCCATGAAGAGTTCTGGACGCGGATGCTTGAACTGACAGAATCAACACAGATTCCATTATGGGGAAATTTTCCAACAGGACATGGAGCCGACAATCTTCCCCTTCCGCACGGAGCAACTGCTGTGATGGACAGCCGACATGCCCTGCTTTCTTTTACATGAAGTACTACTTGATAAGTTCGTAAAAAGGTCAAATCTGAGATGGCTAAGTAAAAAGCTTCATATGCGAGGCGCGTTTATGCCCGCTTTTGGGTGCATTTTTTATTTAATTTCGGCGTACTAGGGTACGTCGTAATTGAATAAAAAATGCAGCAACGAAGCAGATGAAGAGTTTTTACGACGCCATCAGTACTTGAGCAATCTACGCTAATACACTATTAAAAAGCATAAAAAAACCAGGAGAAGACATGGACAGACGTAATTTTCTAAAACAGGTCGCAGTATGGTCCAGCGGTGTTCTTCTGGCAGAGCCAGTATTCCGTATCACCCCTGATCTGTTGGCTTCCGAAACAGTTTCCCCACTACTCAGCATTGGTACCGGAAAGGATTACACATCTCTGGTATCTTCTGTCTTACAGCCCCTGGGTGGAATTGCCGCCTTTGTAAAACCTGGAGACCAGGTGGTCGTTAAACCCAATATTGGCTGGGACAGACGCCCTGAGCAGGGGGCAAACACTCATCCTGAAATCGTCAGGGCTGTGGTTGAACTGGCCATTCAGGCTGGAGCGAAAACAGTTATGGTTTTTGACCGCACCTGTAACGAAAAACGCCGTTGCTATGTAAATAGTGGTATCCAGTCAGCCCTGGAGAGCATAGGCAACAAAAAGGTTCAATGCAGCCACGTTGACAAGAGGAAATTCATTCCTGTGACCATTGAAAAAGGAAAATCCATCAATAAATGGTCATTTTACAAGGATGCTTTGCAGGCTGACTGCTACATCAATATCCCGGTGGCAAAACACCATTCCCTGGCGCAACTGACTCTTGGCTTGAAAAACACCATGGGCGTGATTGGCGGCAACCGCGGCAAAATCCATGGCAATATGGGCCAGAACCTGGCCGACCTGAATACCGTTATCCGTGCCGACCTGACCATTATTGATGCCACCAGAATTCTCCTGAGAAACGGTCCTCAGGGTGGCAATATAAAAGATGTCAAGGTGTTGGACACTATCCTTGCATCGCCGGATCCAGTGGCAGCAGATGCCTACGCCACCACCCTGTTTGGCATCAAACCGGAACAAATTGATTCCACCAGGGCTGCTGCTGCAATGGGCCTGGGAGAAATGGATCTGAAGAAAATGGATATCCGTAAGGTGTAGCATGGCGATCCGAGTCACCCTTTGCACCTGGCGCAAGCTCTCCCAAATCCTTTTTGCCCTTCTCTTTCTGCTGCTCTTTCGTCTGACAGATTACTCCGGTCTTGACGAAATACCGTATGCAGTGAACATCTTTTTCCGCTGGGATCCGCTGGTGGCATCCTCAGTGCTACTCGCGACCAAGTCCTTTATCGCTATCCTGCTGCCTTCTCTCTTTATCATTGCTTTGACCGTTGTTTTTGGACGTGTATTCTGTGGTTGGATATGTCCAATGGGCACGCTGCTTGATGTTGCCGGTAAGGTAATTCAGTCGCAACCGCACAGAGGGATCTCCCTGCGACCGGTCAAGTACATACTCTTGACAATTATCCTGACCTCCAGTCTCTTTGGCCTGCAGCTTGTAGGTTTTTTTGACCCGTTTTCTATCCTGGTTCGAGGGATGACCCTTGGTGTTGACCCAGCATTTAATCTCCTGGCCAGTGGCTTCTTTGACCCAATCTATCGCTATGCACCAGAATGGATCAGCAACATTAGCGAACCAGTCTATACTGCCCTGAAAGATAGCCTGTTGCCTTACCAGCAATCCTTTTTTCAGCTGAGCACCCTGTCTGCCTGTATTCTTATCGCAGTTGTTGCCCTTGAAAAATTAAGTAAACGTTTCTGGTGCCGCAACCTTTGTCCATTGGGGGCATTACTGGCAATCTTTTCAAGGTTTTCTATTTTTCGTCGTTTTCCCGGACAATCCTGTAAAGACTGTCAGCACTGCGCACCAACCTGCAGAATGAATGCTTTTGACCTGAAAAGCAGACAAATACGACATGAAGAGTGCAATCTTTGCATGGACTGTGTTGATGACTGTGTTAAGCAACCATCCCGATTCCGTTTCACCCGTCCAGACAATCAGATCCAGATCGACATGAATCGTCGAGCCTTTCTCGGGGCCGGATTGGCAGGAATTAGCATGCCACTGCTTTCCAGGGTGAATGTTGGAGACCGGATGGTTCGTCCCACTCTGCTCCGCCCACCAGGTGCGACAAGTGAGACAGAATTTTTCTCCAGCTGTGTACGCTGTGGTGAGTGCATGAAAGTATGCATCCAGAACGCGCTGCAACCATGTTTCATGGAGAGTGGTTATGAGGGCATGTTTACCCCGAGGCTTATTCCACGACTGGGCTACTGCGAATTTAACTGCACCCTGTGCGGGCAGGTTTGTCCCACTGGGGCAATACGCAAACTGAGCCAACCTGAAAAGAATGCTTTTGTTATTGGCAAGGCGGTCTTTGATAAAGCACGCTGTCTGCCTTTTGCTGAACATAGTCCCTGCATTGTCTGTGAGGAACACTGTCCAACCCATGACAAGGCCATCAAGTTCAAAAAGGTCACAAAGATAAACGATAAAGGAGAATCTGTTGAGCTGAGGCAGCCCTATGTCATCCCCGAACTTTGTATTGGTTGCGGCATCTGTGAAAACAAATGTCCTCTTCCCGGTTATTCCGCTATCCGGGTATTTCGTACCAGCCTGGCTTCAAGGGAAGATGATTTTGGGTATGGTGCATATAGCGGAATCAACAAACTGCAAAAAGTGA
>JAYEOK010000228.1:24999-26184 GCA_034722915.1 Thermodesulfobacteriota bacterium
AGAAAATGGAACGTATTTTTAATGTTAGTAAATTGCAAATACCACCAAGGTACTTATCCCGGCTTTCCCGTTCATCACCGGGGTTAGGGTTCACTCAAAAACAAATTAAGAAATATGAGACTTAATTGATTTTTTCGTGAGCCCTTAGTTAAAAACGGAAAACAAGTTATGGTGGTATTATGAAAATAACACGGCGAAAATGACAAATATATCTCTTCTAAAAAGGCGTATACGTACTTCGTATTTTTTGCGACTTTTCAAAAAGGAAAACATATGACTGAAAGAAAAACAAATCTTATAGGTGAAGTTGAAACCGTAGCTCTTGCCATCGACGGTTCTGATTTCAATAACGGCGCCGTTCAAGAGGCGATCTTTTTATGTAAGGCATGCGGTGCAAAACTAATTGTAGTCCATGTCATCGCTATTGATTCAGGAGCAGCCACCCAGGTGCACTCTTCATCTTCGTTTATGCGCACCATGACAAAAACATATATCTCCAACATATTCAAAATGGCGAATAATAGCGGGATAGATAGCGAGCTCGTCATTGAGGATTCATACCAGCCGGACAAAACTATTGTAGAGATAGCTCATAAGCACAAGGCGGATGTAATCATTATGGGCCGCCATGGTAAAAAAGGACTATTGAACCTTCTGGTGGGTAGTATGACCGCCAAGGTCATCGGGCGTAGATTTCCCCAGGTTCTGGTTGTGCCCAAAGACTTTACCATAGGCGGAAAGAAAATTCTGTTGGCCACTGACGGATCGGAGTCTATTCTGGCCGCTGCAGAGGAGATCAAGAGTCTGAGTTTACATTGCTCCGCGCCGGAAGAGATCTATGTACTTTCTGTAGCCACCAAGGAGCCTGGCATTGAGGAGGCCAGACAACGGGCGGACCTCATGTGCGAAAGAATGAAGGAGAAAGAAACTGATACTATTACCTATATTCCCATGGCATCCGTAGGCAGACCTTCTGAGGTTATTGCTGCAACGGCCATGGAAAAAGACATAGATATGATTATCATTGGTGGCCATGGTACAGGGCTCGGCAAACTGCTTATGGGACACGTTACCGAGAAGGTCATCGGGCGGGCTCACTGCGCGGTTCTAGTTCTTGAAAAAAAGAAATAACACCGGTAAACGGTAAATATGCCGGCACTCATTTCAGTACCCCCTCGAGGGGTA
>JAYEOK010000228.1:26284-30542 GCA_034722915.1 Thermodesulfobacteriota bacterium
TCCGGCTGAATTTCCTGATGAGGCCCGATATACTGCTCATCTCCCCTTCCATATCCGGTTCTGACCAGAATAGCTTTTGCTCCGCAATTTGCTGCTGTCTTGATATCTGACCATCTGTCCCCCACCACAAAGGATTTTTCCGGATCAAGGTTCATTTTATCTGCAGCTTGCAAAACAAGGCCCGGTTTAGGCTTGCGACAATTACAGGTATCTCGGAATCTTTCTTCTTTGGCTTCGGGATGATGCGGACAGTAATAGATGCCATCCACATGAGCCCCCTTTTCAGCAAGCAGTCTGTCCATCTTCTCATGAACAGCTACCAGCAATTCTTCCGGAAAATAGCCGCGGGCAAGGCCTGACTGATTACTTATTACAACAACGGGAATTCCAGCATCATTGAGCAGTTTAATCGCTTCAGCTGCACCGGCAAGAAGCTTGAACCGACAGAGATGATTAATATAGCCCATCTGTTCATTAATGGTTCCATCACGATCGAGGAAAACTGCAGGGCGACGCGTTATATTCTGTTTTTCACTCATGAGTTCGTGGATAATATTTTGGCCACATCTTCATACACATCAGTGGAACTTATAGATTCCAGACATTTCAAATGACCTTTAGGACAGTCTGTCTGCATACATGGGCTGCATTCCATCTCACGTCGATGAATAATGGCTTTCTTTGAATATGGGCCTGTGGCAATATGGTCTGTTGATCCAAAGATAGCGATACTTGGTGTGTCAAGGCCGGCTGCAACATGCATGAGACCTGAATCATTGGTGACAAACACATCACAGCACTTAATCAGCGCCATGGCCTGTTGCAGACTGGTTTTCCCCGTCATGTCAAGCACGTGGTAGGGTGTAAGCATTGAAAAATCCCTGATTATCCGAGCTCCTTTTGTGTCAACATCAGTTCCAAAAACCATGATGACACAACCGCTTTCACTGTAATTATTGCATATGATTGCTGCCAGTTGAGCAAACTTTTCCACAGGCCACTGTTTTGCAGGCCCAAAGGCAGCACCGGGGTTAAAGCCAATCACCGGGGTTTCGATACTGTCATTGTTTAATGGTTTTATTTCAGGCATGCCTGGGATTTCCATCCCCTGTCCCTTCTCCTCTTCAGAGAGAGATGTCTGGTGCCTGAGACAATCCACAAAACCCTTTGCCCAGAATTCCAGCTCCGCAGGAAGTGGCAGACGCAGATGATCCGGCCCGGGTTCTAAACCAAGACCAGCCAACATGTCCTGATAATAGTGAACCTGATGTTTTTTTCTGGTCTCATCGCTGATGTCGATTCCATGGGTCAGCATGACTCCCCTGCCGTCCCGATTATAGCCGGCGCGTATTGGAATGCCGGCCATCTTGGCAAGTAAGGCTGCTTCAAAAGCATTCTGCAAAATGATGGCTGCATCAAAGTTATGTTCTTTAAGGTCTTTGGCAAGGTTCATCGGCCCCTTCACCTTGCCCGGATAGAGATCTTTTTTGTCATAGATTAAAAGCTTGTCAACATCAGGACTCAGGCGAAAAATGTCTGCAACCCAGGGCACTGCAAGTATGGTGATTTCAGCAGCAGGAAAATTTTTTCTGATAGTGTGGACCGCAGGAGTGGTCATGACAGCATCACCAATCCAGTTTGTGGAACGGATCAGAATTTTTTTTGGATTTAACTTTTTTAGAGACGTTTCAGCACACATGAGAACCTCAAAAATTTAAGAAATCAACCTGTTACCAACTCTGCCAACTGCTGCTGTGCAAATTCAATTTCAGGATCAAGGGAAAGGGCAAGGGTAAAAAAGTGAATGGCTTCCTCATTGTTACCAAGCCTGCGATGATTCACCCCAAGGTTGGCATAGTCCATTGCAGACGAAGGATTCAACTCAACAGCACGCTCAAAGCTTTTCACAGCCTCAGTATACGCCTCCTGTTTAAAATAACAGACCCCCATCATGTTATAGATGTCCGGGCGCTCTTCATCTACCTGTAAGCCTTTTTCCAGGATTGCCAGGGCTTCATCATACTTTTCAAGATCCTTATAACAATTCCCCATATAGGAACAGATATAAGGGAGATCTTCCTGCTCAGGATCTAATGTTAAGGCTTTATTGAAATGCAGCAGTGCGTTCTCAGGAAGGCCTGCATTGTAAAGGTTACGCCCTCTGTAAAAATCAAGATAATAGGCATCAGGTATCAAGCCTTCCAGTCTTGCTAACTTTTCATCTAATTCATGAGGATCTGTCACCCTTTCAACCAATAATTTTGCGGCAAACAGCCCCACATCGTGGATCATGGATCGTTCACGAAAATGCGCTCCAGGAACAATGGTATAAATGGCAGGAATTTGCAGTTCCGGGTGCGCAACATCCAGCATAAAGGTGTCCATTCCTTTAGAGGCAAGTGCTGAAACACAATTTTCAACCTCAATGCGGATATTTGCATCTCCAAGATTTGCAATTTCCGTGATTTTCACGGTCATGCCGCTTTCTGCAACATGTTCTACCTCATCCATGGACAGAGGTTTGGGCAGGCCGGATGCAATATAATTTGAGCCGCTGTTAAAATCTCCTGCGAGCTGTGCCACTTCAGTAACTGCTCGAATCAATGCTTTTTCAGGGTCGGGTGTGGTTCCTGCAGTATAAACAATTTCACTTTTTTCAGGAAATGTTGAACGATCAATGGCAAGTGCTGTCACCGTGCAGATCCCGGTATCAAGGGTGAAATCATTCAAAAACAGATCAATGTCATTTTCCTTGAAGATAGTAAGCAGCTTCCTGGCAACGGGGTCACTGACACTCTCGTGATCAATAAGAGGAGTTTTGATCTTTTCGTGGGTGACCAGAGCACAGACATGACGCTCTACAATTTCACAAATCCCCTGTAAGGCCGCCTCTTCATAAGAATTCCCCGCAGAAGGCCCATTAAATTCATTGATGGCAAAAAACCAGGAGAATGGCATTAAAACATCTTCACCACTGGCAAGATTTGTTGCCCAGGTCCACTGCAGGGGGATCCCCTGGAGAACATCTTCCACAAAAGTAATGTCATGACTGGTATCATGCACTGACTGGAGAAGATATTTTGTGTCAAGTACCGGGTAGCCCTGCTCCCGCATTTCCTGATAATCACCTTCCAGAAAATTTTCAGGATTATTTTTAAAGGTAAAAAAAGAAAACCGTTCAGCAAGTTCCATACAGGCAGAAGCCTTAGCCTGAATGGAAGATGCGCCCTTACCCATTTGTTTTTTTGTCCCGGTTATAGCCTTGGCATCTTCACCGCAAACAGAAAAATACACAGGAATCCCAAGACGCCCGTTATCGATCCGTTTTACTTCCTTGAGAATATCAAGATCGAGATGCTCAAGTTTGTCTTTAAACCTGGCAACAGTTTCTTCAGGGCTTATAGCCTTGTCCTGATCGGTGGTGTATGTCTTCAAACAGTCCTGAAGACGAATGACTTTTTTATTCATAAGAAAAAAGAGTTAAACCCTGAGGGCAAATTGATGATAAAGATGCAGAAATCAGTAGTAGTCTCCACCTGATTAATCAGCTCTGTTCATAGCGTTATGCAAGCGGCCTACTATACAGAAGTTCGCTGATTTTTGCAAAAAGGTCTTAGCAAAATTGACGGTTTCATGAAAATTTGATCAAAAAATTGCGGATTGATTTGTCGGTGCTGGAGATGAAGAATTTTTACGACGCCATCTTATTTTTCAAGTGGCACATAATTGATACCTATATCCATAATTTTATTGTACACAAACGGATTTTCATTTTTTAAGATTTGTAACTCTTCAGTGCACCATTTAGGATATATCAGGCCGTCTTGTCTAACGACCTCCCAATCCAACGCAGAGTTTTCATCATGAAATTTAAATAAATCCAGTCTTTCCTGAGTCTCTTCTCGACCATCAAGAAGATGAGATAATCTAAGGATTGAGACGTCCACATTATTTTTATCATATTCAAAATGCAGCTTATGCATCACAACTTCTCCCCAAGGAAGTGAAACCCTGTTGACACTTGTGCCGCCTTTCCTTACCGCTTACCGGTGTCAGGGTAAATAAGAAATTAGGAACGGGAGATAAATAACTTGAACAAAAATTAATAGGATTTTTTTTCATATTCAAGGAGCGAGGCGGGAGCATAACGGGTTACGTGAGCAACGAGCAACACAGAAGACGGAAAAAAATATGCCCCGGAGGAAATGCCCTTGGGGTACATTAATTTGTTCAAGTTATTTATTGTACGTTCCTTATT
>JAYEOK010000229.1:0-9779 GCA_034722915.1 Thermodesulfobacteriota bacterium
GAATTCAATCCAATATTTCACGCCTTCGGCTACCTCATCCTGCCAGCGCATGCCAAGTAATCCATTGAGCGGCGGGATGGAGTTGAGATAGGCATGGCTGTGTCGTTCACGCCCTTGCACATAAGCCAGATTGCCAAACAGGGTCAAGCTCTCAATAAGATAAAACTCAAGGGAACCGTCAACCCCATACAGTTCGGCATCGGCAACATTGACATACTCCCGGGTTTCATAGCCGGCAAAGAGCCTGCCTGTATTGGCAAGATCAATGTAATCCTCCACCCGACAATAAAATCCACTGAACGCCCCCCGCATCCGGGAAAAATCAACCTTGGCCCCGGCATCAATATTATAGGAGTATTCCGGATCAAGATCCGGATCTCCAATAATCATATAGCTGCTGCTCCGGGTTGAATAGCGCTCAAAGATATCAGGTGCCCTGAAACCAGAGGAAAGATTGGAAGTCAAATGAACATGCTCGCTTAAAACATAAAGCAGACCAAAATTAAAAGTGACAGCATCATCGACTTTTCGTCCAAAATAATTCACTGTTGTTTTTGATTGAACCAGAGTGCTGCCGTCCGGGCCGTAAACATCAGTTCTAAAGGGCACATCATCGGCATCAGCGATAAAATAGTCATAGCGTAAACCGGCCAGCAGGGTAAAACGCTCGCCCGGAAACATCTCATCCTGAGCAAAAATGCCAAAATGATCACGCTCGGAATCAGGCAGGGACTTAAAGGTCATGACCTTGGCAGTGCGATCGCTGCCGTTCTGTTTTGTAATCAACCACTCATTTGCGTCGATCCCCTCGTGAACCAGCTCAAAACCGCCCACCAGACGGTGAACTTCATTGATATCAATACAGGCCTGCATGGATGAACCAAGAGCCGAAGTCTCAAACTCGTTTTCCTTTAATGTATACATGGGCTTTGTTGAACTATAAATTTTGGCTTCATAATTCCTTTTCTGTTCAACGTACCAGTTTCTAAACTGCAGATCCTGGAGCAGGCCCAGATTCTGGCCATGATAGGTGGCTTTATAGGTATTTGTATCAAATTTTGTAAAATGTGAATATGGGGCGTTGGCCTTTTTCGTTACCCCCATATCATCAATAGTATTACTCCTGAAGGCAAGACTGACATCATGATCGTCGTTCAGCTGATAGCGGCTCTTGAAATCCATATTCCAGGCTTTAAACTGGCTGTTGTCCACTGTGTTGCCACCGCCATCTTCATACGAATGGGCATCACGTTCGGAAAGAGCGAAGGTATAATCCAAACCATAACCGCCTCCGCTGAGATTATAGCGGCTGTTCCTGCCATCATCAACAGAGGAGTATCGGCCTTCCACGCTGTTTTCAAAAACCCACTTATCTCCTCCGGCAAAATCAGGCATTTTGCTTATCACATTGACAACCCCGCCCAGGGCATCGGTTCCATAGAGCACTGAGGCAGGCCCTTTCACCACTTCAATTCGTTCCACGTTGTTGATATCGATAAACGGCACCAGAGGTGAACGACCAGCCCAAAGGTTATTCTCGCGGTCACCATCAATCAAGACCAGAACCCGATTGCCGCCCATACCACGAATAACCGGCATCACATTCCAGAAACCGGATCCAGCCACGGAAACACCAGGCAGCGATTCCAGAGGCTGGGCCACACTGGCTGAATTGCTCACTGTAAGCGCCTGAGAACTGACCACTTCCACCGGAGTCGGCACATCAAAACTCTTCTCTTCCATCCGGGTCGCGGTAACGACAATGGCATCAAGATCCGTAACCGGTTGCGGATCTCCGGCCACAGCAGAAAAAGACGAGGACAACAAAAATAGTGCAGCAACGGCAAACATTTTGAAAAATCTTTGTTCGCTTAAAATCATCATACAGCTCCTATCTGCGACCCGGAACCGGCCCTGAAAAAGGCAAAAAAAATCCCCGGACCAATTGTATTTGATCCGGGGATTCCCTGATTTTTCCACGAATAATTTGAATACTGTCTCTTGTCCTCGGAGACAACCTCATTGTATTTCAGACAGGTCTTCTGACTCCCGGTTCATCCTTCCTGCCGCGCCTTCCCAACAAAATGTCAGTGGCTTCAATGCGGCATTCGTCCCCGGTCACAGCGGCGGGCCCGTCCCGGATTTTCACCAGGTTCCCTTTTTAGCTCGGTTAAGAGCATCTGAAAAATTTTCTGAAAAATAATACAAAAACCCCAAGTGGTCAATTTGAAAATGATGGATCTGTTGCACATAACAGCCTTGTTCGATCTCATATTTTCAGATGGTAAAAGGGACAAAAGACTATAGACTCAATGGTAGTTTTCAGGTAACTATTCAGGTGCATTCCCAAAACTACAAACAATCTCAGAATATCACATGCCTCCACCTGACACCACTCCACTCCTTCAGCTCCCCAATACATTCCGGATCTTTTACGGGACGTTTACAGGTCTGCACAGAATTCAAAGTCAGGCCATTGAGCCAATTCTTGCAAACAGGGATCTTATTCTCCAGTCAGCAACCGGCTCCGGAAAAACCGAGGCTGTACTCGCCCCATGCCTGGAAGGAATAATTGCCTCGAACAAAAACAAATCCGCTCTATATATTGTTCCCACCAGAGCCCTGGCTTTTGATATTCGGCGACGTTTTGCAGGTCTTCTGAAAGATCGCCTGGGAATTCGTATGGCCATACGTACCGGGGACATGAAATCCAGTGGCGGCGGTCGTCCAGATATCATCCTCACCACTCCGGAGTCACTGGACGTGATGCTGGGCAGTGCGAATGTGGATTTACAGGCCTTTCTTCTACGCGTTCACACCATCATCATTGATGAAGTGCATCCTTTTATTCATCAATACCGTGGCCGACAATTATTCTATCTCATGCAACGGCTGGAACGTCGGACAGGTAAATGTTTGCAGAAAATTGCTCTGTCCGCAACCATTGCCGATCCGAATGAAGTATGCCGTTTTTTACATTTCCAATCAGATTATGTTCTGCTTACTGACACTGTTCGCCGCGACATTCATCCTCGCATTATTCATTTAAAAGATGATGAAGACGAATTGATCAGTCTGGTATCTGATTTATCCGGAGAATGGAAATACCGTAAAATTTTGATTTTTGCCAACAGCCGGGGACGTTGTGATAAAATTTTCGGTCTATTGAACAGACAGGGGGCCTTTAAAGGTCTGGCCTTGCTTCATTACTCAAATCTCAACACCAGGGAGCGACAAACCGTTGAACAGCAATTTCGTCAGCAGGCTCGTGCTGTATGTGTAGCAACCAGCACCCTTGAACTTGGTATTGATGTCGGGGATGTGGATGCGGTGCTTCTGTTTGAGCCGCCTGACTCTGTTTCCGCATTTCTACAGCGAATTGGACGCGCCAATCGTCGCCGGAACACTATTCATTTCTGGGGGATTTGTCGAGGTGGACGAGCTGGAGAACAGGTGTTGCGTTTTCTTGCTCTGCTTCGTCTGGCCGCAGAGGGAAAGGTAGAATCCGCCCTGTCTGACAAGATGCCCAGCGTACTCAGTCAGCAGTTTCTTTCATGTTTGTATGAAAAAAAACGGCTCACCCTGGCTGCACTGCAAGACCTTTTCCCAAGTCATTCAGATGAAGAAACAGAACAGATTTTTTCTGCTTTGATCAAGAAAAACTGGCTGAAAAAAACTGTACACAAAGGCTTGTTCAGTGGTGCTTATCACTATTGGCATGCCCTGCTTGAATACAGAATCTGGAGTAATTTCCCGGAAAATGAAGATCAGTATCAACTGCTCGTGGGTGATGAATCTGTGGCTGATATTCCAAAATCAGTGGTCAGGCAGATTGAACCGGGTGACCGCGTACTTCTTGCCGGCAGGCGCTTGAAAATATTGTGGCTTGATGCTGGGGAAATCAAGCGGGTAGTAGCCGAATCTTCCAGAACAGTGGATGACAAAGAGCTTGTCTGGCTGGGTAAAGGGAGTCAGGTTTCCTATGAAGTGGCCCAGGCCATGCGCATGGTCCTGAAATCACAAAGTACACAGGAATGCATGGATATCCCTGGTCTTTTTTCACGCAGCCGAGAACTGCTGCGGCAGGAACTTGAAAAAGACAGTCGAGCAGTGGTTCTGGATAACAGTATTGAAGTTGTCCGCCTGGCAAATGGTTCCTATCAGTATCGAACATTTATTGGTGCAGTTGGAAATCTGATTTTGGCAGCAAGCATTAAAGATTTTTTTGCAGGCCAGGAAGAGGATATTGCGGTGACATCTGATGAAATCGGCTTGATCTGTTCTGTCCAGGTCAGATTTGACAAACTGATCCTGCCCTTAACCGAGGATGCTTTCTCTTCCTGGATTACCCGCCATTTCAAGATGATGGCAGCCATGTTTCCCTTGAATGCATTTTGCAGCACCCTGCCAAGGGAATTACTTTGCCTTGAGCTCACCGGGTTTATCCGGGATCATCGCTTACTTTCGTTTTTTAAACGTTGCAGAAACAGTAGATCTGCAATAGTGGCAGGTGATCCTGTAAACCTGAACCTGCAAGCATTGGTGACTCCTGAAAAAGTGACACAGGAAATCCCCAGTCAGTCGGAACCACTCCTGAATTGGGATAAAAAACGCAGGACAAATACCTTGTCACCTCTCTTTCCCCCGGATACTGTTTTTCAACCAGGAGCCTTAACCGGAACTATTATTGGTGAATATTTCCGGCATCAACAATGCGAACGTTGGCTGAGTCTGCATTTTTTTCAGACAAAAGAGCAGCAGTTGTTCCAAACACCCAAAAATGATACTTCGATATCCTGCCTGCGGCTTGCAAAAGGGATAGCGTTTGAAAAAAAAGTTATCTCGCACTTACAAGGTTTAAAAAAAATTTTCGGAAACATTGCAGCAAAAGATGCTGATGGCCAAATACGCTCGATGAATGAGCGTTTTGCCGAGACAATGAGCTGTCTTGACCAGATAAGCAGACAGCCAAACAGTGGCAGCAGCTATATTGTCCAGCCTGTTTTACGCATTGATTCTGCCTTGTCAGTAACGCAGCAGTTGCCATTGCCAGGGGTTGGTATTCCTGATCTGATTCAACTGCGTCAATGCACAGAAAAACAGTCTGTCTTTCTGCAGGTTGGAGATATCAAGAGCAGTAGTCAGCCTCGCTATTATCAGAAATGGCAGGTGGCATTTTACGCATGGCTCCTCCTGCAGCTTACCAAAAACAGATCTCATTTCACTGTGGCTGACAGCGGGTTTATCCTGACTCCTTCAGGGGATGGTAATTTTGCCAGGCGTCATGTTTTCGATCTCACTCCCTATCTTACCTCAATGGAGGCCGTTCTTAAAAACCTGCAAACTGTACTCGATACATCACCCTGGCAGACTTTCTGGCAGCTCCAGAAACATTGTATCAGTTGTGCCGGTTTTGAGTTTTGCTACCAGCAGGCTGCAAGCGAAGAGGATATCCAGTTTATTCCAGGGATAAGCCGCGGAGTGTTGCAAAAAATGCGCTCCCTTGGTGTAAAGACATTACAGCAGAAAATGGACGTACAAAATGTGTTCACTTTCAGGCAACAGAAAACTCTGCAGAACTCCATAACGGCCTTGTATCAAAACACCATTCTCATAGAAGGAAAGGATGGTAAAAGCAACAAAAGCGATCTCTTTCCATCTAATATTTCGACGTTTTTCACTATCCACCTTGTGGTCGAGCCTGTCTCTGGCCAAATCCAAAGCATTGGACTGCTCATACACAGAAAAGATCGGGAACCAGAGACAATCAACTGGCGGGCAGATACAGAGTCTGAGCAGGATTTACTATGGGATGGATTTTCCAGCCGTTTAGCACAGCTCTGGCATGATGCCATTGAAAATAGCCGCGGCCCTCATCTTCTACTGTTTGGCCAGGCAACGCGACTTGCTATTCTGAAACTGGCAGAGCATAAGGATGATAGCCAGATGAAAGCTCTTTTTTCTTCCGGAGAGAACTGTCACTACACTGATTTGCAACAGCTGCTTACCTGCCATTTTTCGCTTCCGCTGCCAGGCACCATGACTCTCTTTGGGCTCAACCGTATATTGGTGCTCATGCCTGCAATCAAATTACCTGCGCCGGAGAGTCTGTTCCATGAAGACAAATTCCATGAGATCGGGATAACCACCATTTGTCAACTTATTTATAAAGTATGGCAATGGATCAACTCTCACCTGAAGAGTCGGTGGCACAAAGATGAATGGCGTTTACTCAGGCAAACAGATTTCCACTTGTCCAATGCTTGTCTGGAATTCATAGAGGCTGAAAGAGTACACCACCAAAGAGATATTGCCAATCTTATGGAACTGACACTCGCAGAGCGGGTAGAACGTTCCCGGGCCTTGGGGCCCCTTGATTTTACCGGCACAAGCCTTGATGAAGAAGGGAAATTTATCTACCTGTTTTCAAGGTCTTCCATTGGGGAAGATCTGGCTGACAAAACGCAACAAAATATTCCGGCAAAATTCAGATCAGGTGATTTTCTTAAACTGGTTCCCCTTGGGATTAGTGACCTGCAGAGTGGACTGCCGGTCATTATGGAACGTTTCAATAGCCAAACCGGTGAAGTGTCATTGTACCCCCGTAAGCGCGGTGACGGGATATTCAAAGAGATAAAATATTCCCTTGAAGAAGACGGTGAGGATTATCACTCAGCCAAAGTCCGCGATGTGGTGCAAAAAGCCTTTACAGACGACAATTATCAACTGACCGATCTCTTTGGCGGCACGTACACCCATACCAGCGAAAATATTTATGATAAGAAGTGGTTGCAGGGCTGGTTACATTCTGAGGCAGCAGTGGCAAATCTGAATCCATCCCAGCAACAGGCACTGCAGTTGCCATTTCAGCATGCACTCAGTCTTATCAGCGGCCCACCGGGAACCGGCAAGACCCATCTGCTTGGTTGGATTCTTATTGCCCTGATCCGTCAGGCCCAAAATCGTGGGACCCCTTTGCGCATTGCCGTGAGCGCTTTGACACATAAAGCTATTGATCAGGTATTAAATAAATTGATTGCCCTGGTGAACAGTCACGGTTTGCCGGATTTTCCAGTTCGCTGTTTGAAATGGGGAAGATGGGAGGGAACACAATTTGACCCGGATGATTCTAAAATGCAGGTGGAACCCTGCAGGGATGCCATTGAAATATTCAGCAGCCCGTATCTTGTTGTTGGGGCCACCGGTTACGGTCTCTACAGCATGTTGCATAAACAGGGAGGGACTACAACACCCGACACACCTTTTGACTGGATAATCTTTGATGAGGCCTCCCAGATACTCATCCCCCAGGCCTTACTTTCCCTGGTTCATGGGAAAGGGAATTTTCTTTTCCTTGGCGATGTCTGCCAATTGCCACCGATAATCCGCTCAAAAATCTTTCCTAATGAGGGAACAGAAGATGATGATTCCTTTACTGCCCAAACTCGTTCTTCTGTGCTGGAAGTTCTCCTGAAACATTATCCGCGCCAGAACCAGTTGTTGAATATAACCTACAGGATGAATGATGCTATTTGCCGTTTCCCGAGCAGAACCTGGTATAAAGGACAGCTCTTGCCGGATACGAAAACTGCCGGAAAAAGATTATCGCTGACAGCCTCAGCAAAGTATGACTTATTCGATGAAATTATCAATCCTGAAAAACCGGTGGTTCTGGTTGGGATAAATCATTCAGAATGGAGTGAAACAGCAGGGATGGAAGCTGACCTGCTGGCCAGGATCAGCCATCGTTTACTCAAGAACCATGACCTGCAGACAGAACAAATAGCTATACTCTCTCCACATCGCGTTCAGAATAACAGTATTGCAGGATGTCTTGCAGATCTTTTGGGGCATGACGATCTGCCGGTGATTGATACGGTGGAGCGCATGCAGGGCGCGGAAAGGGATGTGATTCTCTTTGGCTTTTCCTGTTCCGACCCTGATCAGATTTTTTCTGAATTTTTAAATAATCCCAATCGGTTCAACGTTGTTTTGACCCGGGCTCGGACAAAACTTATTGTTGTCGGCAGTACACTGTTTTTTGAGTCTGTTGCTTTAACGGAAAAACAACTTCATGCCAATGCCTGCTTTAAGGATTTCTTCAGGCATTGCCGGGAAAATGATTGTTATTTTGAGTATTCTGAACAGGATTGATTGTTTACCTGAAGGCTCACAAAAATGAAGTTACGCATAGTTAGACGCTCTGCCCGGAAAAAAAGAAAGTGAACGGACAGTGTCGATGTAGACTTCCCGCCTTCACCGGAAATGACGAAATAGCGACATCAACAATAGAAATACATTGTCGGCACCTCGCCAATCTGATATTTTCTACAATCAAAAATTGTTCTACACACTCCCCCCTTCAAAAAAAGAGACTTAAACCATGGACAACGACTCATACCTCCAGGAAAAGCAGGAAAAATTAAACGAAATTGTACGCCCGTTTCAAAAAGAATTGAAACGTGGTCAACGTCTGGCTGACTTCTTAAAACAGTGCTTACGCTGTGTCGGGCGTGATGATTTTCTGCAGCTTGACGAATTATTGAACAGCAAAATAGCTCAAGACATTGAACAGGAAGCGGCACTGACTGACTGTAAGCCGCTTCTTGACAGCCTGCGTGAAAACGCCCGGGAAAAAGTAGAACGATACAGGTTGCAATTTGTCGAGGATCTCATCAGGCTTGGTAAAGAGGCCGATCTTGAGATTAGCATTGATTTTCCACGTTTTGGTATTTTAAAAGGCATTGATGGAGAAATAGCCTTTGCAGACCGCACCACAACCATCAACAAAAAAGTACTGAAATCCATTGATCCGCGTCGTATCGTCACAGCCCTGGGACGCCTGAAAAAACAATTATACGATCGGCCCTTTGATCCTGAACAATATGTCGAAAGCCTCTACACGACCTATGCCGCAATGTGTAAGACCGAAAATTTATCTCCTGGATCACCCGTAGCCATTCAACGCTTTTACCTGCAATATGTCATCTCTTTGCAAAGTAAAGTATTTTTCACCAACATGGAAAAAGGTAAGTTCCGGGGCTACAGCCTGGAACAGTTCAGTGTTGATGTGTGGCGTTGCTTTGAGGCGGATGTTACCACAACATCCAAGGGAATGCATTTCAAGCTGAGCCCTGGCCATAATTTTTCACTTTGGTTACTCGACAGTACAGGGCAGAGTCAGCGAATCAGCGCAATTTCCTTTCAGGAGAATGAATAAGCCATGAAAAGAGAAGAGGTAGCTGAATTGAAACCCTTTCAGGCACGCACCATCATTGAAGAGATGCGTAAGGGAAGTGTTCCTGCCGACTATGTCCCTCTTTTCACTGTGGGACGTGACAACTGGTTGACGTTTATTGAGGATGATCTGGTCAATTATATCGCAGAAGGCGGAGCCAAAGTTCGCTTCCTCCATGGTGATTATGGTGACGGAAAGACTCATTTTATGTCTGTCATTCGCCACATCGCCCTGCGACAAGGTTTTGCTGTCTCTTTTGTGGTTCTTACTCGTGATGTTCCTATTCATAAATTTGAGGCTGTTTACCAATCTATTGTACAGCAGTTGTGCGGAAATTTCGAAGGGATTGGTATTCGCAGCCTCCTGAATCAGTGGCTGGATAGCCTGGTAGCAAACACAGAGCCAGAACATCCCAGTAAAGAACAAATAAACACCCTGGCTGAAACCTTACGTAATCTGCCAGACATGAACGTGAATTTTGCAAATGGCCTTATTTCTCTTGTAAAAAATCGATTCGCGCCCCTGCAGGAAGGTGAGCAGG
>JAYEOK010000230.1:0-9710 GCA_034722915.1 Thermodesulfobacteriota bacterium
GGAATATCGAATATCGATCGGAATAAAAGACAACGGATCAAGGGCTTTTCCCCTTCTGCGGTTCGACATTCCTCGGAGTCTGCGCTTACCTGTTCGATATTCGATATTCGTCCTTTAATGTTCGGTAGTCATTTTTTAAGCTTCGTAAAAAATGAAAATTCCTATGCTATCAATTTATTTATCTCCCGTTCCTTATCAGAATATGTTCAAAAAAAACAAGAAAATATTCTGTAAGGTACTAAATTTGCAACAACGAAGCAGATGAAGAGTTTTTATAACGCCATCATATTTGACCTTTTTACAAATCCATCAGACTTATTGGCTCAATTTAATTGCTATCTCCATTCACTGAAGCAAAAGGGAAGAATATTGCAAAAAACAGCCATAACTGGACAAAATGTCTCAGTGGTACTATTATCTACCGACAATAGTTTATACTATCGACAAAAACAGCTTTTCATAAGGAATAATAAATGATTATAACAGACTGGATTCATACCATTATCGGTTTTTTAATTCTTCTTACAATAGCTCTTGGAGTAGACTGCGGTAACAATCCACTTTTTATGCATAAATATTGGCTCTTTGTTACTGCCTTTATAGGACTGAACCTTTTCCAGTTTGGTTTTACCAAATTCTGTCCTTTAGGTCTGGTTCTGAAATCTCTTGGTGTGCCTGAAACCAGAAAACAATTGCACAAGACACAGTAAATATTTGGCCAGCACCCCATCTTCGCACGATCAGGCTGACTCACATAGGACCACTATAGCTCACCAGCCTGCCTGTACGAATATAGGGCACTGGCCAAATATTTATATTTCTGTTGTTTTAATAACAATTTTACATTAAACCGAATATATACAAGTCACATGCTATCGACAAGCACCCCTTCCAGTAATTGTAAAAAATAAGACAATCACCATGTTTGCCATACGCAAAGTTTATCTTTTTATCCTTCTCCTTCCACTCTTGCTCTTTGCTGGTTGCCAACAAAAAGTCTACCTGATGCCGCCGCCTATAGGTCTGCATCCTGAAAGTCAGCTTTTTTATATGAGTGATGAAGACAAAAAGGACGATAATCTTCTCTACACCCTTTATGCCACCAATCGTATCCCCATTAATAAGCTGAACAGCTCCATTGGCTATACAATATTCCCCTCAGATACCCTGGAACTTGGGTATGTTGTTTATAGCGTGGGTGATGAAGACATGTCCTGGGATGATTTATACGAGCAATCCCTCAAAAAAAATCGGGACACGAACCTGCTACTCATCCCAAAACATATTAGAGAGGGGGCCGAGTACCATAAGGATGCTGACATCAACCAGACATCCGACAGAGCCGAAGGCTTTTTTGACCGGATAAACAGAGCCATTGACATGAGCTTTGACAAAGATCTGACCGTCTATGTCCATGGAGCAAACTCCAATTTTTACCGGGCAACGGCCCAAGGTGCCCAGTTCTACCATTTCACTGGTCACAACTCTGTGGTTCTCAGCTTTTCCTGGCCCTCGGCTGAAAACCTCCTGAAATACAAAACCGATGTACTTCATGCTAAAAAGACAATTCCGGCATTTGCACAGCTGATCGAGATTCTGGCCTTACACATCAAGGCAAGGAATATCAACATCCTTGCCTACAGTGCGGGTGCCCAGGTTGCAGCCCCGGGACTTGCCTATCTTCGCAATCTTTATCCGACACAATCGAGTCAGAAGCTAAAAGAACGCTTTCGCATTGGTGAAGTTTATTTCGCAGCCCCTGACACAGCCTTTTCACCCTTTGTCAAACGATACTTAACATTCAAGGATATGGTTGGACGAACGACCATTAACCTCAATCATAACGACAAGATTCTGCGACTGGCCGCCTTTCAAAACGGAGTATCCAGACTGGGCCGACCAAACGCGACAGAATTGAATGAAGAAGAAACGGAAATAATAATTGCGGCCCTAGAGACCCCGAAACTGAATGTTCTGGACGTAGGTGGATCCGAGGCCCTTAATCTGGGTGGTGCCCATAATTCCTGGTACAATCACCCCTGGGTCAGCAATGACCTTTTAATGCTCTTTCTCTTTAATGCACCCCCGGAAGAACGTGGCCTTATAGCATTCTATAACGAACATGGGGTCAAACACTATCACTTTCCACAGAACTATGAGCAGAAAATCAGGCCAATCATAGCTGAGCACCTGTTGAAAAAAAACAGGCAGGAACAGAAAGCCCTCCAGACAAAGTGAATTTCTATGAAAGGTTTATAAAGTCTGGTATTATAATTTAACACCGGTAAACGGTAAGGGTTCGGTAAAAAATAACTTGGCATTTTCCGGTCATAAATGTGCTACAGGTTCAGTCGATTTTATATATTCACAACCGCAGCGTAGCTGGCTACGTGAGGATTGTGAATATATAAAATCGGCTGAAGATGTGGTGCAGTTACGAATTGGAAAGTCCAAGTTATTTTTTACCGAGCCCTAAGTGAGGCCGACACTCATCTCAGTACCTCCTCGAGGGGTATAAGTGCCTTGAGTTTATACGGATATCCGCAATAATTCCTGACAATGATCTTTTAAATCAAATAATCCAACAAAGGGTCTTTCATGAAAAATAATAGTGGCTGCCTCGATATGATGTTCAAGGGTGGGATCTTTCTGTTACTGCTCCTGGCCTGGACATGGGGTGCCATTGCTATCTTTCTGGCATCTCCAGGCCCTGACTGGCTGAAAATCATATTAGCCTGTCTCTTTGCAACCTTACTGCCGGGGATATTCCTCTTTAGTCGTTCTTTTATCAAGAGTCTTGCCTTCTGCCTCATTCTTTTTGCTGCCCTGCTTGCATGGTGGCAAACTCTGCAACCAACCAACAATAAAGACTGGGCTATTGATGTTGCAAAAGTCGCCCATGGGGATATGCAGGGTAACAAACTGACCATGCATAATATCCGCAACTTTCGTTATATTGCTGATAAATTCTTTGATGAAAAATGGGAAACTAAAGAAAACTGGGAGACAAGGGAATATAATCTCGATGAAATTCAAGGACTGGATCTGTTTCTTTCGTATTGGGCCTCTGAGCATATCGCCCATACCATCATGAGCTGGGACTTTGGCAATGACCGGCATCTGGCCATTTCTGTTGAGACCCGCAAGGACAAGACCCAGGAATATTCAACAGTTAAGGGGTTTTTCAAACAATTTGAGATAGCCTATGTCGCTGCAGACGAAAAAGATATCATCAGGTTACGCACAAATTACAGAAAAGAACGAGTCTATGTATATCGCCTGAAGGTGGAAAAAGAACGGGCGAGGGCCCTGCTGGAAAATTATGTGGCTGAGATGAACAAGTTATTCAACAAAGCAAAATTTTACAATGCTCTCACCCAGAACTGTACCACAACCATCCAGCTGCACGCCAATGCCATAGCCCCAGGCAAGCCATTCCCCATAGACTGGCGGATCATTGCCAGTGGTCACATTGACGAGTATCTCTATGAAAAAGAGATACTGACCAGGAAACTTCCCTTTGATGTACTCAGGGAAAAAAGCCGGATCGATCTGCGTATGCAGCGCCACGGCGAGGATCATTTTTCAAAAATTTTGCGCTATGATCTGCCCAAACCATGAGCAGAAAGGTTGCACAACAATGACTCCCGCGTCATCCCATTTTTGCGCCACAGGATAACTGCCAGCAGCACTCAGTGTGAGAGCATTCTTTTTGTTTCTTGAAACAGCCTGTATGTCCTTCCTCCTCCTGAATCATCCATACAAGATCGGCGAGTTTCATGCCTTTTCCATTAAGACCGAGCCCTGCAGCTTTTTTTCTCGCATAGGCTGCCAAAGACGGTCCCTTTAATAAAGTAACTTTTTTTACCATTTTCTATTCTCCTTTTTACCGCTTAAATCGGCAAGATATGCATTTCTTCTCTGGTCGCATGTATTCCACTTAACACCTGACCGCTTCGACCATCAACGGAAACAGGGTCACCAAATCTTATGACAGTATCCTCAAGTTCACAATACTGACGGGTCTCATACACTTTCAGATGTTTGCAGCCAACGATACAGGTCTTTTCAAGACGTACTGCCACCACTGAGGCATGTGAGGTCTGCCCACCTCTAGATGTAAGCAGTCCTTCTGCCATGTCAATCACTTTAATATCCTCAGGCACAGTATCTGATCGAATCAGGATAAGTGGCGTGTCAGGATCTGTTTGTCTGAGTTCCCGAATGTTTTCTTCGGTGAAAACAGCACGGCCGGAGAGCGCAGAACCGGACACCCCGATTCCTTTACCAAGAAAGGCTTTTTCCACAGCCTCTGCATCGGCAAAGACTTGAAAACGTTCCTGCTTTTTAATGGTGATCATATCCCTTGTCTGCAAAAGAAAGAGCTGGCTGGCATCAGGCCCCTCAAAGGTAAACTCAATCTCCTGAGGATTCCAGCGTTTGTCATACACAAGATCCCTTGAGATCCTCAGTAACTCCTGATAAATATCAGGATAACGAACCTCCAGACTCTTATCCACAGCCCGACCATCAAGTTCTGCCTGCTCCACTGAGATGGGATAACTGGTAACCAGACCTGAGACAATATCCTCTCCCTGATCACCATAGGCATAATCACCCCAGAGCGCCACCCGCTGCACTTTACGATACGGATGTGCCGTAAAAAGAACACCTGAGCCAGACGACTGGCTCTTGTTGCCATAGACCATTGCCTGAACAATAACGGCAGTTCCCCAGGAATCGGAAACATCCATAATTTTTCGATAATCAAATGCCTTGTCAGTCTCCCATGAATCAAAAACCATTTCTATGGCCGTGGCCAGTTGCAGCCAGGGGTCGTCCGGGATACCCAGTCCCTGATTACGGATAACCTTCTGATAATCAAGGGCAAGCTCTTTCATCTGCTGCGGAGCAAAATGACCTTTCAAGCTCACATTATATTTCTTTTTGGCCCGATTCATCAATGTCTGAAACTCTTCTCTCGGTACGCCGGAGGTCATGGCCCAGGATTGAAGAAAACGCCTGTAATTATCCCAGGCCAGATACGAATCGCCATGCTCCCTGGCCCCTTCTTCGATCAGATCCTCATTGCTGCCGACATTGGCAATAGTGGCCATCATTCCGGGCATGGAAACAGCAGCGCCACTACGAACGGACAGAAGAAGCGGATTTGTGGTGTCACCAAAGGTGCGTCCCGTCAATTCTTCAAGCTCACTGAGCGACGTCCGGACACGCTGCATGAACTCGTCACGTGCTTTGTCAAAACCATAAATCACCTCACGGCAGCGAAATATTTCAGTGGTAATAATAAAGGCAGGCGGAACCGGTTTTTTATCAAAACTGAGTGTCACCAGGTTAAAGCCTTTATTGCCCAAATGAATAAGATCATGGGTATAGGGGTTTTTTCTGTGAAGCTGAGAAATGGCCCGTTCCGGATTATACGTCATTAACAGATCAAGACGACGTTCATCCAGGATTTCGTTCTGGCTTTCCAGGGTACCAATAATTCTGATGATAAAATTATCAAGATGCTGCAAGCCAAAAGTGGTGGCAATCAGATCTCTTAGAAAAGCCTCGGAAAGGCTATGGATAGAATTTGTTTTGTCCTCCTCATGCCAGAGAGACCGATACTTTGTGAGCAGGTTTTCTGCGCCAATCTGCGGAATAATAATAGAAAGATTATTCTGATGAATGTTGGTGTAATAGGAATAAATGACATCCTTGACACCTTCAGAAAGGCCACGAAAAATATCGAGATACTGGGTGTAGGAAAACCGCCTGATCTTGAGGGAACTGGACAGCAGAGCGATATAGGTGTCGAGCCGCCTGGAAGAAATACCATCCACCCGGAGAGCCCGCAGGTAGAGCTTTAAACATTTGACAATACGATAAAAAGTTGCCTGGGTGATAATGGACAGATTCACTGTTTCCGGCAAACGTTCCAGATAAATATTTGTAAGATTTTCCAGACGGAAACTTAAGGAGAGACTGTCAAATTTCTTCTCGCAATAGCGGCCATAAACCGATGGGATATCTACGGCAATATGGCGTTTATAATAAATATCTTCCCTGGCCTCAAAGGTATCGGAAGACAAAATGGTCTTCTTCAATCCCTCAAGAGTCTGGAGTAAGGCTTCAACACACTGGACGGTGTCACACTTCTCAAGTGTTGTGAGCAGTCCCTCCATCTCAGGGAAGCCTTCCTGGGCAGCATCCTCAAGCTCTGAACGTAATTCCTGAAAACCAAGATTATACTTCTGATGGAGCAGTTGGAACATATGAACCAGCAGATCAAAGCGTCTCAGTTCAGCAGGTCCAAGATCAGACTGGTTTGCAAGATACTTCTGCCGCTCCTCCTGCTTCCAGGCCAGCAGGTCATCTATGTCGGAAAACTGAAGTTCCTGCTGAATCCGTATTGACAGGATATGTTGATCATCAATGAATATTCCATCTTCTGCCACCTCGGTATAGACTTCCTCGGGAAGAAAAGGCTGAAGCACGTCTTTCTTTTTTGTCAGCCAGAAGAGAAAAATCGCCTCAATAAAATCAACAATAAGATTGGAGCTCTCCACATGACTCTGCTTGCGCAGAAAATGAATCAATAAATCCCTGCGCTTATGAATCTCATCAAGTTCAGTTGAAACTTCCCGCAAATCACCTTCAGCACCGATCTCATTGAAAAAGACAGGCATGAGTTTGGTGAACTGTTTAGCCAGATTATATATCGGCTCAATGGGATGATTGAGCAGGTTTGTAACATCACGTTGAAAAAGATCTGTATCTTTGACACAGGTTCCAGAGAGTTTAATGTTAATGATGAGTGCGGAGAAAAGAGTGGCACACCACTTGGGCTCCTGTGCAATCAAATTCAACCAGACCCTGATATTGGCAAGGTGCGCTGGATTGGTAATGGGCTGCCAGTCTTCATCCACACCCATAACATTGGCATATTGAAACCCGAAACGGACAGCCTGCCAGAGAAAAGCCTCCACCATTCGTCCATTTTTACGTTTAAAAACCTCGCCGCCCAGAACCTGAATACATTGCAGAGAGGTATGGGGATACTTTCTTACATTGGCTTTCAGCAGTTGAAAAGCGGTAAGGAGAAACTCTTCGATCTCCTCAAATTTCTGCAGACGAATGAGCTGAACCAGAGACCTGTTAATCTCGCGCAGGGTCTCTTCATGGATCAGATAGAGACCTCTGGTGTCCATGATCCGAAACAGAAAAAGCAATTTCTGGTTTTCTGCAAACCGGTTTAATGGCAGGCCCTGTTCACTGGATTTCCCCAGCTCTGCTTCGTCTGCCTGAGCAAGCCTTGCAGGAATTTCTTTGTAAAGACGCACAATATCAACATGTGCCGGCAAATCCAGAATATCCTGCAGAGCTGATACCGGTGATGCTTCAATATCAATGTTCGTCACAGCTTTCTTGTTCAGCCCCATAGCCTCATGGGAAATAGCGGAGAAAAGCTGACCGGAATGAAAATCCTCACAGAGTACTCCGCAATGATCAAGGAACCAGGGAAGCGGATCTTCTTCTCTGAGCCAGTAATCATAATTCCTCTTCAATATCGCCTGCATAAGTCTTGCCATGGGACGGTAATCAAAATCATCAGCGCCCTGACCGGAAAACGCGAGTAAGGAAGTGGCCAGCTTCTTCATGGGATGCTGGCCCTGGACAATATGCATCATGATAGGGCTCTGCCCATCATCCAAATCAAGAAGACTTAAAAAATAATTGTTAAACGCCGCCTGATAACGGAAAAAATCGTCCACTGAACAGAGGCTCACCATCTTGGCAACCCACGCCACCTGAGACTCTATAATTTGTGACAGAAGCTTACTGTTTTTTTCAGAATCCTCCATGGCAGCAACAAAAAGTCCGGCAAAGAGAGTAAAGGCTTCAGGGCCCTTCTCGTGACGCATGTAGTAATTGCTGTTTTTTAAAACAAAACTGCGTAACTGCGGGATCAGGATATTCCAATTGCGGTAGGGATGACAAATTTCATAGAGAAGGCTTTCAAGGGTATTATGCAAGCCCTTATAACGAGTCACAACATCAAGCAGAAGCAACAATTCAGGATCTATCACTACTTCTTCCGCTGTTTCCAGAAGATTCGCCGTCAGTGCGTCCGACTCGATATTTTTTATTTTTTTATTCATTATTTTAAGTTGGTTACACCGCAGAACGGTAACTTCTCCAAAAGTACTGGTAAGGTGAATTTCCCATAAGTTACATCTGGTTACACTGGTACGCAATGAGACCAAATTAGACTCTCACGAAAACTACCGAATTGCTAACATGCTGAAACGCTGTCATTTTACATTTTACGAACGAACGGTAGGCTAATTTTTGTTGCAAAATGAAAAATTTCCACAAGGCGTATCATACTAAAATAGCAGTGTTTTTTTGTCTGCCAGCACTTTTGGAGAAGTTACGCAGAACGGTGTAACCAGGCTCTTATTACAGGGCCTTATTGGCCTCCATATGCAAAATCAAATCCAGCATACGGTTGGAATAGCCCCATTCGTTATCATACCAGCTCATCACCTTGACACTGGTACCGAGAACCTTGGTGGATAAGCCATCAACAATCGAGGAATGTCCATTTCCCTGAAAATCAACGGAAACCAGAGGCAGCTCAGTATAGCCAAGATAGCGATTGGCAGCCTCTTTCAAGGCCTGATTCACCTCGGGCACAGTTGTTTCCTGCTCCACTTCCATCACTGCATCCACCAGTGATACATTGGGCGTGGGAACCCGAACCGCCAGGCCGTCAAATTTACCCTTCAGTTCAGGAATAACAAGGGCTACAGCAGCGGCAGCACCGGTACTGGTGGGAATCATGGACATTGCAGCAGCTCTCGCCCGACGCAGATCGGAATGGGGAAAATCGAGCAGCCGCTGATCACCGGTATAGGCGTGCACAGTGGTCATAAGACCATGTTTAATGCCAAAATTATCAAGAATGACTTTGGCAAAAGGAGCAAGACAGTTGGTGGTACAGGAGGCATTTGAAACCACATGGTGTATGGTTGGGTCATACTCATCTTCATTCACACCCATGACAAAAGTCTTCACCTCTCCTTTGGCTGGAGCTGAAATCACCACCTTGCGGGCACCTGCACTGATGTGTTTTTGAGCACTGGCATCGTCCCTGAAAAGGCCTGTACATTCAGCAACATACTCCGCCCCGACTGCAGCCCATGGAATATCTGCCGGGTTGCGATGACTGGTCACCTGAATGTAACGGCCATCCACAGTTATTCCATTGTCGTCACTCTCTACTTCAGGACCATAAATACCCATCACTGAATCGTACTTCAGGAGATGGCCAAGGGTTGCATTATCTGTCAGATCATTGATGCCCACGATCTCGATATCGGCAAAAGCAGGATCTTTTGTAAGAGCACGGAAAATACTTCTTCCAATACGGCCAAAACCATTAATTCCTACCTTGATTGTCATATCCAGTCTCCAAATAAGTATTCAATTGCGGTATCCCCTGTTGGGATTCGATTAATATAAAAAAAAACTCAAAACACAAAATAGTATATATTCGGCTTAATGCAAAATGGTTACTAAGGAACGTACAATAAATAACTTGAACAAATTAATGTATTTTTTTCCGTCTTCTGTGTTGCTCGTTGCTCACGTAACCCGTTATGCTCCCGCCTCGCGCCTTGAATACGAAAAAAACTCCTATT
>JAYEOK010000231.1:0-9649 GCA_034722915.1 Thermodesulfobacteriota bacterium
ACAACAGATATACCATCACGAAAAATCCTGCCCTCCTCTGCCTGCCGCAGTAATTTCTTGAGGGGCACCAAGACATCATCCTGCACCTGCGCAACAAAAAATGGGTGGTCTATAATTTCAACATCTTCATCTGGAAAATCAATGGCAACTTCAACCACAGCCCGCATATGAACAAGAGATTTCCGAATGGCGTCAACCTGGGTATAAAGGCTGCCACCAAGCTGATCAAGAGCTATATCCATCCCCTTGCGGGTTCTGGCGGAAAGAATATCTATAACGGCTTCTGCCCTTGTGAGATCTATCCTTCCATTTACATAGGCAAGTTTGGTGAACTCGCCGGGGTCTGCCAGGCGTACACCGAGGGAAAGCAGTAGTTCCAGAATGGACTGCAATACGAGAAAATTTCCGTGACAGTGGATCTCTACGACATCTTCACGGGTATAAGTCTTAGGGGCTGCCATAAAGACAGCCAGCACTTCATCAAGGATTTTATTTTTTTCAGGATGGACGACACGTCCGTAGTAGAAGTGATGGCTGTCAAAGGCACAACTCTTGGCAAGGGGCTGAAACACTGTCTGCAAATGTGCAAGAGACTGCGAACCGCTCATGCGAATAATGCCTATCCCGCCAGCCCCTGGCGGAGTTGAAATGGCGGCAATGGTGTCACTACTATCCATACTTACTTCACACTTGGAATGTTACGAATCACTGTTCTCCTGTGGCTTTTTGCTCGGCTTACCGCGCCGTCCTCTGCCACCACGTTTATTGCCACCCGGTTTTTTTCCTTTGCCGGGTTTATAAATGAGTATTTTTTTAAACAGTCCATCGCCAACACTGCGAGAGCGAATATCCTTGTCATCCTGAAGAGCAACATGAACAACACGTCTCTCCGATGGATTCAATGGCGGAATGGCCTGTGTCTTCCCGTCTTCCTTGACCAGCGCGGCAAGCTCTTTTGCCCGTTCAACAAGTTCAACTTTACGTTTTTCACGGAACTGACCAATGTCAATAGAAAGGCGTACTTTCTCTTCCACCTTTCTGGCCACCAGTTTTCTGAGAATATACTGGAGAGAATCAATAATCTTCCCCTCCTGCCCGGTGAGAGCTTCTTCGTGCTCCTCACCAATCTTGCAGCGAACGGTTCCGCCATCAAGATCGGCTGTCACCTCAGAAGGAAATTTCATGTGTTGCAATAGTTCTTCCAATTGCTGACGCACAAGCTCTACACTCTCTGCCTTAATTTCAACAGGAGCTTTTGCAGGCACACTCTGTTTCTTTTTCTCTTCTTTAATTTTTGGCTTTTCTCTGGTCTCATCGACAGGTGCAGGAGTTTGTTCTTTCTCTATTTTTTCGGCTTTCTCCTCGATATCAGGAAGTTCGGGAGAGACTTCCACCGTTTTTTCAGGTTTATCACCCATACCATCCAGACCGACACCCTTTACCACGGCTCTTATATGAGCTTTTTTGCGAATGAGGCCAAAAATCCCCATGGAACCGGTTTCAACAACCTCAATAGCTAATTCTTCCTGAGGTGCCTGCAAAGTATCACAGGCCTTCTTGATGGCGTCCATCACTTCTTTACCGTAAAAATCTCTTTTTCCTGAAGACATTTGCTACTCCATCCTTGCGGGAATCATCAAGTATCGAAAAGAACCTGCAATACCTTCATGACAGGTTCTTTCCAGTCCGACCAAAATTGGGTTATGCTTTTTTCTGGCGATTAATCATCTGCTGCTGAAAAATTGCAAGCAGATTATTCACAAACCAGTAAAGAACCAGACCGGACGCAAAATTGACAAACATGAACGTGAACAGAACCGGCAGGAACATCATAATCTTGGCCTGTGTAGGATCTGCCGTGGTTGGTGTCATTTTCTGCTGCAGGAACATGGAGCCGCCCATCAGTAATGTCAGAACCGGAATTCCTCCGATATAAGGTATATCAACTCCAATGGGAAGACGGTCAGGCGCTGAGAGATCAGTAATCCATAACATGAAAGGCGCATGACGAAGCTCGATACACATGAGCAGAACCTTGTACAAGGCAAAGAAAACCGGGATCTGTAAAACCATAGGAAGACAGCCGCCCAAAGGATTTACCTTATAGGTTTTATACAGGTTCATTACTTCCTGATTCATCCTGGTAGGATCGTCCTTATATTTTTCTTTAAGCTTTGCCATCTTAGGCTGCAATTTCTGCATATTTTTCATGGATTTCAAACCCTTCTGGGTAATCGGCCAAAAAATAGCTTTAAAAATGACGGTTACCATAATAATGGCAATACCGTAATTCTTAAAAATCCCATAAAAGAAATTGAGCAGATAGAGTGTGGGCTGAGCAATAACATCAAACCAGCCAAAATTTACGGCCTTGCCCATATTTGAACCAACGGCTTTCAGCACATCGAGCTTTTTGGGACCAAAAAAGAGCTTATAAGTATATATTTTTTCCTCACCAGGCTGCAAGGTATCAAGATCACTGTTCATACTCATCTTGACGACATCGTCATCAAATGATTCCATGGTCAGGGAGCGCGCACTTTCTGCCTGTGGGAGGATGGCACAAATAAAATAGGTTCCCTCATAGCCGACCCAGTCCATTTTCCCATTAATGGTAGCAGGACCCGCTTCGTAGTCGTCAGAATCAGCTTCCACGAGAGATTCGTTCATGTAATATGCGGGTCCGGTAAAGAGAAAGCGGTCACCTGCTGTGGGTTCCCGAAATGGTCTGTTGGACTGATGCAGCGCCGCTGCACCCTGGAGTACGCCGGAAGAAACATTTTTCACCTTCACGCTCAGTTCCATCAGGTAGCTGTCTTTTGAAAAATTATAGCTTCTTTCTATTTCAAGGCCATTTCCACGACCTGTCATTTGAAGATTGCCACTATTTCCCTGAAAAGTAACTTCACTTGCACCAGACTCATAAAAAGTGGCTGCAGGAGCAACACTCCCCCAGGAAAAACCCAGAGGAAACCCCTGCCTGCCATCCACCTTCACCATCTGCATGCCCGGTGAATTGTCAGCTGCAGTCTCTTTGTAATCCTTAAGAATAAAACTCTCTATAGTCCCGCCATTTTCACTAATAGATGCAGTGTAGAGGTCTGTATCCACAATCACTGCCCTGGCTTCTCTATCAGGATGTTCCATAGTTACGGGAGCTGCAGGCTGAGAAGGCCGGGCAGATACAGCTGCTCCCTCAGTCTTCGCTATAACACCTGTATCAGTTGCCTGTTTCGCTGTCTGAGCAGCAGTCTGCTCTAGCGGAACCTCTGTGGGGCCAAAGCCCACAAAAAAGTACTGATATCCGATGAGAATTACAAAGGAGATAATAATTGCTAAAAAAGTTCTATAAATATCCATGATTTTACCATGTTATCAAAAATTTAACGCCAGGACTTCAACGTCTGAGTATTACACATTTTATCGTTGCTGTTCTGTGATCCATCACAATCCCCTTGACACGCCCCTTTACTTCCTGCCACCGGAGGAACAGGATCGTAGCCTCCCTGGCAAAATGGATGGCAGCGCATGATTCGACCCAAAGAGAGCAAAATCCCCCGCAATATGCCATGTTCTTCAATAGCCTGCATGGCATAACGGGAACAGGTGGGGGTAAAACGACAGCTTTGAGGAAGAAGCGGAGAAATGATATAGCGATAGCCCCGGATCAGACCGAGGCAGATCGCCTTTATAAACAGACGGATCTTCACACTCAAAGAAGAAAAAAAAGAACAATCTGATTGATCCTGTCGCACAGCAGGTATCCATTCCGGTAGAAAAACCGGGGTTCAAATTTCAAGGCTATTTTTACGTTGTGCCACAGAGGAGGAAATATCAGCAGGAGATTTCAGACAAAAATCAGGCCGTACAGCAAAAACAATGTCAGCATCATCGGGGTACAGAGATCGCTGCAAACGAAAAGATTCACGGATAATCCGTTTTATTCTATTTCGTTTGACAGCCCCTTTAAGCTTTCGATGGACACTGATTCCAATTCTATTGTATCCCAGTTCATTGGCACAAAAAATCAGGGAGAAACCTTTGCCATGCCAACGCGTCCCCTGCCTGTATACTTTGTCAAACTCCCGTCCCTTACGAAGAAGGGCAGTTTTGGGAAGTTTACACTGAGGCAACGCTACTTAAGCGGAAAGACGCTTGCGTCCTTTTGCACGGCGGGAATTCAGGATTGCACGACCGGCACGAGTGGACATCCTGGAACGGAATCCGTGGGTACGTTTACGTTTGATGTTACTTGGTTGAAAAGTACGTTTACTCATTACTAACTCCTTGTCCGCATTTCTTACGGGTTTATCACTTCAAAAACCGGGTGTATTTTTTAGTCACAGAGATTCGCTGTTATTCCCGGATATTTTTGCCCTGCACAACCTGTCCACTGAATCTCAACTATTCGCAGGGCGTAAAATCAACAAAGAGATAATATTAACCACATTGGCCATACTGTGTCAAACATTTTCGCAATGTCTTGCACAAGCAATTTCACTGTGCTACTCTTTTGAGCAAGGAAAGCAGGCTAGGCTAACACCCGTGATGAATGGTACGTTGGCATAAGTTCCCCGCAGGAAATAGCCTTGGGGTACTGAAGACTGAAAGGTAAAAATAATGCATCCTGAAATAACATACGATGACCTTGACTGGCAGAAGCTCTGGCAAAACGCCAGAGAGAGGAAGTCATGGACTGCAAAAGGGCCGACGGACTGGGACAAAAAAGCCTCATCCTTTGCCAAAAGAAACAGTGCGTCACCTTTTGTAGATCTTGTTCTCCAGCATATCCCTTTCAATGAAGAGACCACTGTGCTCGATGCCGGTTCCGGCCCTGGAACCCTTTCCCTGCCACTTGCCCGCCAGGTTAAAGCAGTAACTGCCATTGATTATTCCAAAGGTATGCTTGCTCTCCTGAACGACCGGGCAACAGAACAGGACAGCAGCAATATAACAACTATCCTTGGCTCCTGGGAAGCTGACTGGAAAGAGTTGAACATCTGCAAGCATGACATCTGCATTGCCTCACGCTCTTTAAGCGTAGACAACCTTCAAGCTGCCCTTGCCAAACTCAACGAATATGCCGACAAATATGTCTTTGTCATCGACAGAATCAGCCCCACTCCATTTGACCATGGGGCCTTCAGTGCTGTGAACAGGCCTTTTCGATCAGGTCCCGACTATATTTACACAATCAACACACTCTATTCCATGAACATTCACCCCTCTGTCAACATCCTCAGCCTTGGTCGGGAAACCACCTTTACTGATATGAAGACAGCCATGGATTCCTATTGCTGGATGTTTAAAGATCTGACTGCAGAAGAAGAACAAAAACTCCATGAATACCTCCTCGCAAACAGCCGCCCCGGCAAGAACAACACTCTCATTATCAGCCGATCGCAGCCACTTCGCTGGGCACTGATCTGGTGGGAAAAAGACAAGTAAGATCCCGATATGCATTATTCCTCTATCGCTCATGTCATGGGAGTATTACTTCTGGTTACCGGCAGTTCCATGTCGTTGCCCATAGCCTGTTCCTTTTTTTATCAGGAAAGCGATCTTTACCCTCTTCTCTATTCCGCTGCCATTACCCTTGGAGCTGGACTCCCTGTTTTTTGGTTTTTTAGAAGACATAATGAATTAAACATCAAAGATGGTTTTTTTATTGCTGTGGCCGGCTGGATCGTCGTCTCAGCTTTTTCTGCTATCCCCTTTATTCTTCACGGCTCAATTCCTTCTTTCACCGATGCTTTTTTTGAAATGATCTCCGGATATACAACCACCGGAGCCACCATTCTTACAAATATCGAAGCTGTTCCCCATGGTTTGTTGTTCTGGCGAAGCCAGACCCACCTCCTTGGCGGGATGGGATTCCTGACCCTTGCGATTATCTTTCTCCCCCATGGCATGGGAGGATTACGTCTTTTTCGAGCTGAATCCAGCCCGGGCCAGGTTATTACCAAAGAAAAATTCAAACCCCGCAACCGGGACACCATGGTCAGGCTCTGGTGGATATACATTGCTCTCAACGTCATCCAGATCATCCTGCTCGTTCTTGGTGGGATGCCTCTTTTTGATTCACTCTGTACCGCTTTCGGTACTGTTTCAACTTCGGGCTATTCCACAAAAAATGCCAGTATCGGCCACTACAACAGTGCTTATTTTGACTGGGTTATCACCATTTTTATGATTCTGGGCGGGTTGAGCTTTGTTCTGATTTACCAGGTATTCAAAGGAGACATCAAAGCCCTGACAATAAATACCGAACTCCGCTGGTACATAGGATTTCTTATCTTTTTCTGCGGTGCGATGACACTCATTCTCTGGTCAAAAGGAATATACAGCAACATCATTGATGCCTTCAGGTACGGAACATTCCAGGTTGTATCCCTGCTTACAACCACAGGTTTCGGTACAGCCGATTATGAACTATGGCCTCAATCAGCCCAGATGCTGCTCTACGTGGTATGCTTTATCGGAGCCTGCGCCGGCTCAACCACCAGTGGCATAAAAATTATCCATTACGTTATTATATGTAAATACATGTACCTGTCAGTCAGAAAGGCCTTCTTCCAACCCATGGCTGTTGTTTCCATCAGACTCAATGGTCGAACAATTGATGACGACATTATAAATCTTGCACTCTGCTACTTTATAATCAATATGTTTATGATACTGGTGGGCGGTTTTGTCATGACACTGACAGACAACCTGGACTACACCACAGCAATGAGTTCGATTATTGCATCGCTTATGAATATCGGCCCCGGATTCGGAGCCATAGGACCTACTGAAAACTTTGCCTTTATTTCAGATATTGGTAAATGGTTTCTTTCCTGGAATATGCTGGTTGGTCGTCTGGAGATGTTTTCTGCTCTGGTACTCTTTTTTCCATCTTTCTGGAAAAAATAGTTCTTTCTTCATTACCCCAGAAACAATTCGCGAACGTCTTTCAAGTGAAGAGAATCGCAGATAACGATGGCTCTATCGCCTCCATGAACATGGGTTGTGCCCACTGCTGTTTCCCATTCACCATCCCGAAAAACTGAACCGACAATAATATGGTCTGCCAGAATCTTATCCAGTTTAGCCAATGGTTTTTTTGTTATGGGAGCTTTCGGAGCCGCGATCAGATCAACGACTTCAGCATCAAAACCGTGCATATGAGAAACCGATAAAAGCTCACTTCGCCGGATAAAAGTAAAAATTTCGTTTCCTGCCAGAATCTTTTTGTTGATAGCAATGTCTGAGCCACTGGTGGAGGCCAGAACCACATACTCCTCTTTATTGACAAGAGAAATGGTTTTAGTCTGGTGTTGCTTTTCCCCTTGAGTTTCAACAAGATATTTTACAAGCATACAGGTCATAATGTTGGTTTCATTCTCTCCGGTTGCTGAGATAAAGGTATCCATATCAATAAGGCCTGCCGCATTCAGGACATCCTTATCTGCACCATCACCAAGTAATACCTCTGTGTCTGGTAACATAGATGACAATTCCTCGGCCCGCTTTTCATCTTTTTCCAGCAACTTGACCCGCACGGTTTTTCCGAGAAGCTGGGCAATTCGCCCCCCCACCAATCCGCCGCCTACAATCATCACCCGCAGACGATGTTGCTTTTTCATTCCTGTTACTTCCATCAATCTGGGTAAATCTTCAGTTCCGGCCATGATCAGTACCTGATCATGGGGTAAGACTTCAGTCTTTCCGGTGGGTATAATCGTAGTGATTCCCCTGGCTATGGCCACGACCCGAAAAGCAACATCATTATACTCCCTGGCAATCTCTACCAGTGTCCTGCCTGCAAACGGAGAGTCATCATCAATTCGGGCAGCCATGGCCTGCATTTTTCCAAGGGCAATGTCGATAATTTCATCACCTGCTGTTCGCTTAATGAGGCGGACAATTTCCTGGGCAGCCAGCTCTTCCGGATGGATAAAAAAATCGACCTTTAAATCTTCTGCTGTTAAAAAAGAATCCTCCTGACCGTACTCAAGGGAACGAACCCTGGCAATTTTTTGTTCAATACCAAAACCATTGGCGATCATTGCAGAAAGCATGTTCACGGCATCGTTATTTGTAACAGCAATCATAAAATCCATTGCACCGGCATTTGCCTCTTTCCAACACTCTATGGACATGGCTGAGCCTGTGATCAGGCGGGCGTCAAGGCTTTCATCGGCCCGACGGATGAGCTCACTATCCGGCTCAATAATTGTCAAGGCATACCCTTCATGTACCAGGCGTTTCGCAAGGTACAATCCAATCCCGCCCAGGCCAAGAATCAAAATGCTCTCTGCGGGTGTATTTTTCTTTCTAAACATAATTGTTCCCATGGAGGGTAATGCATCCAACTATTTACAAATGAGATCCAATCAAATGATTATACAAAATGTGAGTTTACGACCATTATTGATAACCGTCAATAGATTAACTGTGTGAAAATCCTTCTGTGCTAAATTGCAAATAGTGTAACGCCTTTCCTTTTACTTCCTAAGGAACGTACATTAAATAACCTGAACATCTTTCTTGCCCTTCGGAGTCTCGTGCCTCGCTTACCTGTTCCGCCAGCAATACTTTAAAAACCGTTACATACAGGGAGTATGCAAAGCTTTTTAAAGTGTCGCTGACGAAAAAATTGCGGCGAAATATGTTCAGGTTATTTAATTCCCGTTCCTAAGCCATTCCCGATATGGGCAATTAAGCCCCTTGTTTTGTGCCTTACTCCTCAAAAGCTGTCACTCTTTTCAGTACCCCCTTGAGGGGTATAAAAAACAAGAAAATGAAAAGTTCGTTTAACATTAGCAAGTTGGACATACCAACAAGGCACTTATGCCGGCTTACCACTCATCACCGGTGTTAGTATATCCACTGGCATTATATCACTCATTCGTTTCAATCCCATTTCTAGGAGCCTGTCCGAGAACACCCAAACTACGGGTACAAGTGCCCTTTCTCCCCAACCCTTCGTTATTTTGAAAAAATAATGCTCGGAATATTAACTATATGCCTGTGCTTATTTTTTCAAAATGCCTCGATTTGAGAAGAAATGCCTATTCTCGGACAGCCTCCTAGCCATGGTTTAACATGGAGCATTGCCTGAGAGAAACTGCACAAGCTCAAAGAAAAGACGAACCTTGTAATTGTTGATAATCATAATATATTTGACATCCTATGGTACCAAAAGGTAAAGTTAAACACCCTAGGAGGCTGTTCGAGAATAGGCATTTAATAAAAAATAAAGTGTTGGGGAGAAAGGGCACTTGTACCCGTAGCCTGGGTGTTCTCGGACAGCCTCCTAACGTTCCTGATGTATTGTTTTGTTCTGAGGTTAATATGAGGTGATCAATGTTAAAAACAAAAATTTTACCTATCCCCCTGTTTCTTCTTTGCTTCTTTTGTTCTTCTCCACTCTTTGCAGCCCAGAAAACCAAGCCTTTAATACTGGGTGTCTTCCCGTATATCTCAGCGAATCAAATGATCTCTCAACTCTCTCCTCTGGTTTCACGCATGGAAGAGGCATTGGACAGAAAGGTTGTTATGATTTCAGCCCCTGATTTTATGGAATATATGAAACGGGTCACCAAGGGTGATTATGACTTAGTTATCACTGCTCCGCATATGGGGCGTCTCTCACAAAAACGTG
>JAYEOK010000232.1:0-2178 GCA_034722915.1 Thermodesulfobacteriota bacterium
GGTTCCCGGTATTTCATCAGGTGATCACAGCTGTTAAAGTATCGTTTCAGCTGTCTGTTCAAACTATGTTCAGCGCCGGGCCTAAGGGGAATATAAGCAAAAATGGTTAAAATTGTACAGGTAAGAGTCAGGGTTAATACGGTGTTTGCCACCGCTAAAAATGCGTAGTGTTGATGATTGCTGATGCCGGTTATAACCGTAAAGATGGCCAGGGTGATGGCGCGTAAGCCAGCCGTTTTTGGTGTGGAGAAGAGGCGTGTCAGGCTGAAAGTCACACCAAACAGCATAATTCCCAACCCTATAAAAGATGTGAGCTGCGGCATGAGCAACATATAGATCAAGGCAGCAGCAAAACAGCCGAACAAAAGCAGCAAAAATACTGCCGGGATTTTCACATAGGGCTGAGTGGCAAAAGCCGGGCCGATTGAACCGCAGATTGTAACGATCACCTGTCCGCCGGGAACGTCAAGGTATATCCAGAACAGATAAGCCGTAAACATGCCGAGCATGACCCGGAAAGCTGCAGCCAGATTATCCATGTCAAGGCTAAGCGGAAATGGAATAAATGGGTTTTCAACACGTTGCTCTTGTATTTTCGTAAATCCCCTGATTTCTGCAACAACCTGAAACAGGTTCCGGCTAAGGGATTCAAGCCGCTGTAATCTTTCAAGGCTGACAACAACTGCTGCCCGTTGAAAATGAGATAACTTTTCAAGTTCTTTCTGATCTGCCGCAAGTGTGGCTGCCTGTACCTGATGCCGGGGCAGTTTCCCTGCCATCATCTGCTCAATGGCATTAAAGCGATTCTCCAGTTCCCCGGCCACTTCTTTTAATCCGGGCAGCAGTTGCGCAAGGGAAACATTCTTCATATTCAACAGGCTGTCCTGTCTGTATTCAAGAATATGAATAATCTGCTCAATCAAACTGTGAATACGACGCCAGTGTTTAGATAGCTCCTGTACTTCAAGACTGTCGGTAAGCGCTGCTTCAAGATTTTTACTGAAATTGCCAAATGTGGAAACAACCTGGGATTTTTGCACCTCATGGCCAACGGAGGGTGCTTCTCCCAGAAACAACCCAATACGCAAGCGATATAAGCTGCTGATGATTTTTGTTATTTCAACTCCTGATTTTTCAAAAGCAGGAAAGCTCAAGCGCGGCCAGAGAAAGAGCGAAACAAGAGTATAAACAACTATCCCCAGTCCCGTTTCCTGAAAACGCAGCATCGCCAGCTCAAAGCTGTTCACCGGATCCATCCCGGAACTGCTGGCAATAATTGCAACGACAAAGCCTGATACAAGCCAGAAATAGGGGTAGCGACTTTCCCCCATCATATAGGTACAGAAACCGACATGGGTGATGAGTGCTGCCATAAAAAGCCAGCGATCCTGTGGAAATAACCCGATCAGGGCAAGGGAAACAATAATGGCAACAATCGTCCCCATAATACGCATAAACGCCTTGTTCAGGGATTCACCAGCAGTATCAAGACTGCAAAATGCCACTGCAAATCCTGCCCAGTAAGGACTCTGCCAGTCCAGGGACAGGGCAATGCCATAGGCTACGGTCAAAGCCAGGGCTGTTTTAATTGATTCTTTGGTGGTGGACGATAACATCATATAATCGAGTGTGAGTTATAAAAACAATGACTGAGTTTTTTTATCCTTCTTTCCTGATTGTGTGGATACCAGGTAAGCTATATTGCAGAAGAGAGCAATATACTAATTCGAAAATAAACGAGCATATTCAAGGCACTACATATAACATACGCAACAAGACTATCCTGTGAGAAAAATAATATCAAGAATTATTTTCATTAAAAGGAGGGATTACTTGTTGACTTTTTGTGAATCAGTACTGTAGTTTTTGAAAACATTGGTTGAGTTCACTGAATTTATTTCACCCCCCCCTGAACTTTTTTAGTAGTTATTTTACTGCAGCTCACGGGGGCTGCGCCGACGATCCAGCAAAACAACCACAAAACCCTCTTGGTACAATCATAAGTGTGCTTTTTGAAAACAGCTTCATTTCTGGTATATAGAAAATAGCAAAAAATAGGGTCAAGTCTCATTTTGGCTATTTATAGTGTTTGTGATAGGGTCACTTTATTATGAGCAGACCATTACGTATTGAATATCCAGGGGCCTGGTACCATCTAATGAATCGAGGTCGCAGGGG
>JAYEOK010000233.1:0-9566 GCA_034722915.1 Thermodesulfobacteriota bacterium
TGTATTTTTTTCCGTCTTCTGTGTTGCTCGTTGCTCACGTAACCCGTTATGCTCCCGCCTCGCGCCTTGAATACGAAAAAAACTCCTATTAATTTTTGTTCAAGTTATTTATCTCCCGTTCCTAAGTAAAAAACTCCATATACGAGGCGCGCAAAATTTCTATTATTTCTGCGTATTAGGGTACGTCGTAATGGTAGAAATTTTGCAGCAACGAAGTAGATGGAGCTTTTTACGACGCCATCAAAATTGATAACTGAAAGTATTGTTAAAAAAAGGATATCAGTTTTTAAGAACAAAAATCAAATAACTTTCAAAAAAAATCACAAACGAATCTTCTCAGAATGGACTGTTTTTTGCAGTATCAATGAAAAAACAAATAAAAAATTCACGTAATATGAAAAAAATACTTACATTATTCTGTGTTTTCATCATGTTAACGCCATGCCTGGCGAATAGCAAAAGTGTGTTGACACGGATAAATAAAATCAACATTAAAAACAGTGTTGAGTTGTACTGTTCATTTTCGAGCATTCCTGCTTATCGCTACAATATCAAGGGAAAAAGAGTTGATTTTATCCTTGAAAACACACTTGTAAAGCCTGATTTAATATTTTTTGAAGCCGATGAAAAAATAGTCAAAATTTTGTCACTCGCTAAAAACAATAAGACTATTCTTTCCTTTTTTTTCAGGTTTCCACCTCAACAATTCGAGGTGATTCCAAATAAAAAAGAAAACAAATTAACTGTCAATATACTACTGGGAAATCCATACAGTTCTGCACTTCCTGGCTTTTCTGCAAAGCTGGAAGGCCTGACAGTTATTGAAAGAACAACAAAAGATTTCTCGAATCCTTTAATCGCATCCAGGTATGCTGCAGACTGGAAAAGTTTTTTCAGGCTTTATGAGTCAAGGATACAACTGGACCCACCTGTTCAGTTTACCATGCTCCCCTTTCCCGCCATTGCCTATCTCATGCCGGAAAGAGGAAAAAACAAGGAAATACTAGGCCGGGAAATATACGAACTCGCAAAACAGGATCTGTGGAATGATATCCTTCCACTGCTATTTGAGCAGATTCAAAAAGCAGTGGATCCTGAAATAAAGAAAAAGCTTGCTCTCACATATGGAGATGTACTTGCACGGGATAATAATTTTGCTGATGCTTATAGGCAGTTTTATCTTCTTGCAAAGGAATACTCAGAAGAGGAAATTGGAATCTTCGCCAAATACCTTCTTATTCTTCTGCGGGCGAAGTTTGAAGATCCTTTTATTGCTGATTTTGAACTTAGAAATCTTCAACCTTCGATGAGCACTGCTAATCCATTAACACCTTATTTTATTATTACTCAGATAGAAGCAGCATTGGCAACAGGACAGTATTTAAGAATGAATGAACTGCTGGGACGAGACGACATTGCGTATCCTGAAGAGACAGCACTTATTAAAGATCTTCGACAGGCAGATTACTGGTATGGATCAGGTGATTTAATCAAAGCATATGTTGGCTATCAGCTAATCGAAAAGAATGATGTTTTACTTGATAAAACATTCTCACTAAACGGTTATTGCGACACTTTATACCAACACAAGCAGTTTCAGGAAGCATCCCGCTGCTACAATCTCCTTGTCGGTCACATTTCTGACAAAAAACAGATGGGAATGATTAACTATAGGAAATACCTGGCAGATCTTCATTTCAAAACACCTGTAGAAATGATCGATTACTTTGCACGTATAGAAAACACTTATCCAGGAACAGAAGCGGGCTTCAGAGGTGCGATAAAAAAAACCGACCTTCGGTATCTCACCCTGAAAGACTGGGATACTCAGGCTATCAGCTATTATCATGCCTTTGCTGAAAAGTCGGTCTCCAAAATAACCAGAGAAGAGGCAAGCTTTAAAGAGGCTTTAGTCTATCGACTCCAAGGCGAAAATATCAAAAGCACTGAATTGCTCATGGTTTTTCTTCGAAATTTCAGAAATGGAGACCTTTACAGTAGCGGTCAGGCCCTTCTTATTGAGTTATTTCCATTGGTCATTCAAGAGTATGTTGAGAAGGAAATGTATATGGAAGCCTTGGTTCTGGCCAAACAAAATCGGAAATTATTTGTAAAAAACTGGGTCAGCATTGATCTTCTTTCAGAGTTAGCTCATTCCTATAATGCCCTTGGCATCTATAACGAAGCCTCTAAGCTTTATCTGTACCTCATAACCCTTTCATCTGAAGACAAAAAAGAACAATATTATACTCCCCTGATTTCAGCTGCTTATGCTCATGGGGCATATAGTACAGTCGAGGATTACGCTGATCAGTACAGCTTTCGATATCCAAAAGGAAAATACGAAACAGAGATACTTTTACTTCGAATCAAAAGCCTTTTAGCAGAAGAACTCTACCAGGATGCCATCGCTATCCTGCCGGAATCCATTCCTGAGGAGGAAAGTTTTTCTTTACTGGCAGCTTCTCTCTATTTTCATGAAAATAATTATGAACAAGTTATCGAGATTCTGGATCGTCCGCTGGAAATCAATAAAAACAAACTTTCAAGTACCAATTTTATGCTTGCCGAAAGCCTCTATCAACTTGGAAGATTTGACCAGGCAAAGACAATTTTCGTAAAAATACCCAAGGACTCAATACACTGTGACCAATCTCGTTATCGTTTAGGGGAACTCTTTAAAATAGACGGGGAGAATGAAGAATCGCTAAAACTCTATGGGGAACTTGTCGAGACAGGAAATAATCCCTTATGGGTAAAAATGGCAAAACAAGAACTGGAATTAGCTGATTTTTTTTAATAAGCAATCAATTTTCCTAACTATTTATTAAAAACAATAACAATTATGAAGCCACTTGATCCTTTTGATTCCAACATAAAACTACTGACTAAAGTACTGGATCTGAGATCCGCAAATCAGAAGATAATAGCTACAAATATCGCAAACGCAGAAACACCTGGATATGCAAAAAAAGTATTTGAATTTGAACAGCAATTACAACAGGCAATGAGCGCGAAACCTGGGACCCTTGCAACAACACATAGCAGACACATACCACTTGCTCCCGCCGATATAAACTCAGTAACTGGCAAAGTTCGTGAAATTAAAGATAAAACCGGCATTGGTGATGAAAACGGTGTCAATGTCGATATGGAAATGATTAAACTGTCTGAAAATGAACTTTTGTATGAGACAGCAGCACAACTCTTAAAGAAAAAATTCACAATGCTCAGCTATGCAGTACAGGAAGGAAAATAGGATAAAGAGAGGCTAACTATGGATATTTTTACTACTTTTGATATAAGCGCATCAGCATTGAAAGCTCAACGCATCAGACTCAACACCATAAGTTCAAACCTTGCAAACGTGGAAACAACCTCCACGCCTGAAGGTGGACCTTACAAAAAGAAATCAGTCTACTTTCAAACAAAGCCAGTATCCTTTAAAAATCAATTGGATGCATCAATTAAGGGTGTCGAGGTTGCAAAAATTATTGAAGATACTGAAGAACCCAAAAGAATATATGATCCATCGCATCCTGATGCTGAAGAAGATGGATATGTGGCAATGCCTAATATCAGCGTCCTTAAAGAAATGGTCGATATGATGTCTGCCACACGTTCTTATGAAGCAAACACAACAGTCATCAAATCAGCAAAACGTATGGCATTAAAAGCCCTTGAAATCGGGAGATAATAAACGATGAATTCTATCAGCAGTTCAGCAGACCTCAATCCATTGCCCCTTAAGCCGGCAGATTCAAATCCAATAACAAAGGTTGGGTCAGATTTTTCAGATATCATTAAATCAACAATCAGTCACGTTGCAGACGCCGAGTCTCAGGGAGATAAAGCCATTGAAAGTTTACAAAGTGGCGAAGCAAAAAATCTCCATGAAGTAATGATTAGTGTTGAAAAAGCTGATCTTTCGGTGAAAATGCTGGTCCAGTTTCGCAACAAAGCATTGCAGGCATATGAAGAAATAATGAGGATGCAGATTTGATTGTTTTTACAATCGTCGAATCCAATATTTACCATCCCATGTAAAAAAAGGAATTTTTCATGGCCGAAGAAGAAAACATCCGAGAAAAAACAACAGAAAAAAAAGAAGTACAGATTCCTGAGAGAAAAAATATGCTCACCCTTGTTAAAGAGTGGCCACTCTCCAGGAAAATTGCGCTGCTTGCTGTCACTGTCATATGCATAGCTCTTTTTGCTGTACTTATTATTCAGGCAAGAACTGCCGACTATCAGTTACTGTATGCCAACCTTGCAGAAAAAGATGCTGCTTCTGTGGTCTCATGGCTCAAAGGAGAGAGAATTAGTTACCAGTTGAAAAATAATGGTAAAAACATATGGATTCCTGCAAACCAGCTCTACGAAACACGATTGCAACTTGCTTCCAGTGGTCTCCCTTCCGGAGGTGGTGTTGGTTTTGAGGTTTTCGATAAACAATCGTTTGCTCTCACAGATTTTGTCCAAAAAGTAAATTACACCCGTGCATTACAGGGAGAACTTGCCAGAACCATCACCTCCCTGGAACCTGTTGTTGCAACCAGAGTGCATCTTGCCATTCCTGAAAAGCGCTTGTTTAAAAACCAGCAGAAAAATGCCACTGCTTCCATTGTGGTTACCCTTGCGAAAGGAGGAACACTTGATAAATCTCAAGTCCAGGGGATCGTTCATCTGGTTTCAGGGTCTGTTGAGGGACTGTCCTCTGATAAAGTGACAGTAATCGACAGTAACGGCAAAGTTCTCGAAGGCATAGCGAAGAATGATGATGAGCAGCAGCAGCAACTTTCAGTGGACAAGCTGGTCTTTCAGCAAAACATTGAACGACTTATGGAAACGAGAGCGCAGGATCTTCTCGATAAAACCATGGGTCACGGCCAGGCCATGGTCAGGGTGACAGCCAGTCTCGATTTTGCCAAAACCGAAACAACAGAAGAACTTTTTGATGCTGAAGAACCGGTAATTCGAAGCGAACAGCTTCAGGAAGAAAATAATGGTGGCAGTTCTACAGGTGGTATTCCAGGAGTTCAGTCCAATCTACAGGGAAACAGTAGCGGAGCAAACAGTGGGACTTCCCCATCCAGCACATCGTCCCGTACCACTAATTATGAAATCAGTAAAACCATCAATAAAACCATTCATCCCGTTGGTACAATTCAAAATCTTTCTGTTTCTGTACTGCTTGCCGACAGGATCATTCCTGCAAAAGATGAAGAAAGTCAGCCAACCTCAGAAACAAGAAGTGAAAAAGAACTTCAATCCGTAGAAAGCATGGTTGCCAGGGCTTTAGGGCTCGATGCCCAGCGTGGCGATAAGATTAATGTTACCTCAATGCCATTTATTACACCTGCAGAAGATCCGTTACTTGCCGAAGAAATGCCTGGAAATCTGCTCTATGAATATCTTCCTCTTCTTAAAATCGGCTTACTCTCATTTGGTGTACTGCTTGTCTATTTTCTTCTGGTCAGGCCGATTATAAAGACAATGAAAGGTGAAGTAACAGACCAGAACAAAACAGTTACAGAGCTTGAACAAGCTGTTCTTGATGCGAAAATTGCAAAAGAAACTGCCGAAAAAGAACAGGAAATAGAAGATCTAGAAGAAATTACACCTGATTCAGTCATTGCCTTACGTCATCAAATAATGCAGAATCAGGTTCCCACTGCATATATCATTAAAAACTGGATAAATGAAGGCTGAGATATGAGCTTTGAAACCCTGACAGGACTCAATAAAGCCGCAGTGCTGCTTATGTGCCTTGGAGAAGAGGCTTCCGCAAAGATATTTGAAGAACTAAGTGACGAAGAAATTGGTTTAGTCACCCGTACTATTGCTACCATAGACCATATACCGGAAGATGTAAAAGACCAGGTTTTCAACAGTTTTGAAGAGTCGCAAAGGCAATTTGTCGGATTGTTCGTTAAAGGCAGTGATTTTGCAAAAAGTGTCATTTCCTCACTCGATGGAGGGGAACGAACTGAAGATTTGCTGGAACAGTTCATCTCAGGCACTGAATCACGACCACTTGAAACCATTGCCCTCATGCAACCGATGATGGTTGCAGGCATACTGGAGAAAGAACATCCTCAGACAGTTGCACTGGTACTTTCAACACAACATGTTGTTCATGCAAGTGAAATTCTGTCTTATCTGCCGGAAAACATACGCGCGGATGTTGTCTATCGCATAGCCAAAATCGAAAAAGTGTCTCCCGAAGTTATCACGAAAATTGAAGATGCTTTGCATAGGGAAATTGGACTTGTTGGAAATAAAAAACAAAGTCAGGTTGGTGGTGTCGACAAGGTGGTTGATATTTTAAATAACCTCAAGAACAGTATGGATGCAGACATTCTTGACGATATTGAAGAGAATGATCCGGACATGGTTGAAGAGATTCGAAAACGCATGTTTACCTTTGAGAACCTTACCACACTTGACGGACGTTCACTGCAGATGATCCTGCGTGAAGTAAATAATGATTCACTCACCATGGCTCTTAAAACTGCCTCTGATGAAATGCAGGAAAAAATATTTGCCAATATGTCTGCCCGGGCTGCTGATATGATACGGGATGATCTCGACGCAATGGGTCCTGTACGCTTGTCCGAAGTTGAGGCCATGCAGCAATCAATTATAAAAATTGCCATGAAACTTGAAGAAGAAGGGAAACTGGTGCTTGGTTCCGGAGGCGGCGATGAGCTTGTCTAGGTTTTATAAAACCAACAACAATTTCAAACCAAAAGCTGTCCTTGACACAGCTGCGTTAACCAGTAAGGAACCAATGTGGGGATCTATTATTAAGGACGAACCAATCCTTCCTGAATCGATTCCTGAACATGATCAAGAACCTGTACTACCTGCCACGGATATCCCTGAATCTTCATCTGAGATTTCACAACCTGACGAATCTTCAGAAAAAGTCATTTTAGACAACAGCCATGAGAATGTAACAGATGAACCTCTTGCACCACTTGCGCAGCCTGGCCCTGCAATCGATATCGAAGACATACGGGAAAACGCATTCACATCAGGAATTGCCGCAGGCAGACAACAGGCTGAAAAAGACTTTGAAAATATTGCTCAGACTCTCCTAAGCATTTGCAATGAGCTGGATCGGCTTCGGGAAACCATTCTTCAAAACAGTGCCGGCGAGATGAAAGAACTTGTGCTTGCCATCAGTGAAAGAATTGTTCGCCATTCAGTGAAAGAACAGGAAGAAACTATTATCGCTACTATCAAAGATGCCATACACCTTGCCGTCAAGTCAGATGAATTTCAAATCCAGATTAATCCGGAAGATCTGGAAGTGGTGAACTCCCAGAAAAAAGAAATTATCAACTCGATAAGCGGCCTTGACAATATTGTCCTGAAATCAGATCCAAATATTGAAAGAGGAGGATGTAAACTTGAATCAAGCTGGTGCACAGTCGATGCCACAATGGCCAGCCAGATAAAAGTTATTCATGATTCTATCATGGCCTCTGACACGCTTCCTGAACAGAGGGAAAGTGACACAGCTCTCTAAAATAATGACCATACTGAGGGTGATGAATTCATAAAACCCTCCATTAAAAAAAATTATGGCACTTTATTCAGGCTCCATCAATGATATTCACCCCATACGTATCTGGGGTAAGGTTACACGAATTGTGGGTCTCATTATTGAAGGATATTGCCCCTACGCCTCTGTGGGGTCACTTTGTGAACTTACTCCTCTCGATGGTGCTGAAACTATTCTTGCTGAAATCGTCGGTTTTAAAGATTCCCGAGCCCTGCTCATGCCCCTTGGCGAATTGCGCGGACTTGGACCGGGCAGTAAAATCAGGGTAATTAAACCAAGTGCAACCATAAAAGTCGGCCCCAACCTCCTTGGTCGCGTCATAGATGCCATGGAAGAGCCCATTGATGGCCACCCGGCACCACTTCTCGAGGAAGAAAAACATATTTATTCCCTTCCGCCAGGTCCTATGGAACGAAAAAACATCAGCGAACCACTGGATCTTGGAATTCGTGCAATTAATGGCCTTCTCACATGCGGCCTGGGACAGCGAATGGGAATTATGGCAGGATCCGGTGTTGGAAAAAGCGTACTGCTGGGCATGATGGCAAGATACGCCCGCGCTGATATCAATGTTATCGCACTGATTGGTGAGCGTGGCCGGGAAGTACGTGAATTCATAGAAAAAGACCTGGGAAAAGAGGGGCTTGCGAGATCTGTTATTGTGGTAGTTACTTCAGACCAGTCCCCCTTACTCCGAATGCGTGGTGCTTTTGTTGCAACTTCCATAGCAGAATACTTTTGCAAAAAAGGGAAAAATGTTCTCCTGATGATGGATTCTGTTACTCGTTTTGCCATGGCCATGAGAGAAATTGGGCTGGCGATCGGGGAACCACCCACCACTAAAGGATACACACCCTCAGTTTTTGCTACCCTTCCCAAACTTCTTGAACGTGCAGGCAGATTTAGTGGCCAGGGTTCAATCACCGGCCTCTATACAGTTCTTGTTGATGGCGATGACATGAATGAACCGGTTGCAGACTCAGTACGTTCTATTCTTGATGGCCACATAGTTCTTTCCCGTGCACTGGCTGCAAAAAATCATTACCCTGCCATTGATGTAATGAACTCTGCAAGCCGTATCATGCGCGAAATCACCCATTCACGCCATCTTGAACTAGCTGGCCGTGCCCGTAATGTTCTAGCTACCTACAATGAAGCTGAAGATCTTATTAACATTGGCGCTTATGCTTCCGGTTCCAACCCCAAGATTGACTTTGCCATTCAAAAAATTGATGCCATAAATTCGTTTCTTTGCCAGGGATATGAAGAAACAACTCCGTTGAAACAGACGGTTGAATCACTGGGCATGTTACTTAGCGAAAGAAAAGGCGACACCGGGCACCGACAGGACAGAAGGAAGACCGATAAGCTGAGTAGTTAACATCAATTTCTGGTTTAATTATGTCTTTGAAACCTTTCACGCTTGATTCTGTTCTTACCTTCCGGAAACGCCAGAAAAATTTAGCGCAGGAACAGTTTGTGCAAGCCAGACTTGCTGCTGAAAGAGTTGCAAAAAATCTCGAAACGGCACAGCAGGAACAGAACCATCTGATTCTGGCTCTTGAAGAGGAACAGAAGAACGGATTACTTGTCCTGGAACAAGCTCGTTTTGAAGAACGCATACAATATGGAAGCACACAAATACAACTCCTGGAAAACGCGCTTGAAGAAAAAAATAAAATCACTCAAAAAAAACGTAACAATCTGATAAAAAAAAGTAAAGAATTCAATGTGCTTGACACTCTGAAAGAACATCAAAATAAAGCATGGAAGGACTCTCTTGACAAAAAAGAAGCCGCCATGCTAGATGAAATTGCCATTCTCCATCATGATAGAAAATCGAATCAGTAGCAGTCAAGCCCTGCATTACTTAGGAACGGGAGATAAATAACTTGAACAAAAATTAATAGGAGTTTTTTTCGTATTCAAGGCGCGAGGCGGGAGCATAACGGGTTACGTGAGCAACGAGCAACACAGAAGACGGAAAAAAATA
>JAYEOK010000234.1:0-2160 GCA_034722915.1 Thermodesulfobacteriota bacterium
ATTTTCATTTTTTACGAAGCTTAAAAAATGAATACCGAACATTAAAGGACGAATATCGAATATCGAACAGGTAAGCGCAGACTCCGAGGAATGTCGAACCGCAGAAGGGGAAAAGCCCTTGATCCGTCGTCTTTTATTCCGATCGATATTCGATATTCCTTGTTCGATATTCGACATTCTCTTTTTGAAACCCGCCCGAAGGGCGATAAGTTCAGATCGTTTTCCTGAACATCCATCTGCCGCACCCGTCAAAAAAATCCCCTCACCATTCTTTAATTCCTGGCTTCTTTTGGCGTTACAATCTGCATGAACAAGTCACTATTCTCATGCAGTTCCCAACCTCGTTCTTTAAAGTGATTTTTTGCCATCCCGCTCATAATCCCTGCGATATATAATTTATGTTTCTTCCCGGAAGATTTGTCGCGTCCAGAGAATTTATCGAGCTTCTCTGACCAACTGAGATAATCGACAGGTGCGGCAATGACAACGCTGCCTTTCTTATTTGTTGCAGTCACCATTCCCCGCACAGTAATGGATTGTAATGTTTGTATCGTCTCATGATAACGGAGTAGCATGCGCATACAGTTAACAACAAAGCGTGCCTGATCAACCGTTACCACGGACAAAGCCAGTGACATAATATCTTCATGACCATCAACCTTGGCCAAACCATCAATTGCGGAAGTGAGCGCCGCCTGATAAGAGAGAGGATAGGCACGGTGACGCAGCAACCGGTCCACATCCTTCTGACTGACGCCTGTGGCAAGCAGTACCTCCTCAATTTTGACACGCAGGTCACCGGGTGGGGTGTCCCAGACCCAATTCGTTACCAGGTTGGATGTCGACACAATCATACCACCGGGTATCAGTGAAGTGGCCAGATCAATACCAAAGTCACCAGCAAATATAGACCAGGTCACTTCATCGAGTTTTTCATCAAGTACCGTATTGGTTGTATAGGGGTCTACACCTAAGCGTTTGGCAAGCTTGCGTCGTGAGTCCTCAAAACCGAGGATATTGACAGCAGTATTCCCGGATGCTCTGGCAGCCTTTTTGTATTTAGTTTCAGTATCAGGTAGTGCCAGAGACTGGCTTGTTCCGGGCAGGTTTGCGCCAGCACCCTCTATACTGCCGGGGGTCTGATCATGAGCCACATCAACGACGGTCTGCACACCGGTCTTACTGGCACGGTAGGCACGCTTGAAAAAACGGCCAACACCTGCTGTGACTTCCGATGCGGCCTCTTTGGGATGCTCATAGATTTGTTTCATCCCATCCCACTTCTCCACGGCAGAGTCTTTTGCCCCAGCCTGAAATTCTTCTGAAGCCTCAAATGTCTGCAACTTGGCAAGGGCATCGATTTCATGCAGGCGTATTTTAAGCATGCCTGGACCAATTGCGACAAACTCACCAAATTCAGATTTTATGACTGTCCGTGTCAGGAATCCATCTGTTGGCACGGATGATTGAACGGTGTAGTGTTTGCCTTGAAGTGTGATGTTGGGGAATAATGCTTTAGTCGCCAGATTTGGCGGTTTCTCATAGTTTGAGGCCCATGCCGGCATCAGCATGGCCCCAAGAAGACATGAGAGCAATACATTGATTGCCACTATTGTTCTTGTTTTTGAATTTCGGTGAATATACATTGTGTTATTTTCTCCATATTTGAATAGAAATTTGACGATAGGATAAGGGCTCGGTAAAAAATAACTTGGACTTTCCAATTCGTAACTGCACCACATCTTCAGCCGATTTTATATATTCACAATCCTCACGTAGCCAGCTACGCTGCGGTTGTGAATATATAAAATCGACTGAACCTGCAGCACATTTATGACCGGAAAATGCCAAGTTATTTTTTACCGAACCCTAAGTGCAGCAGTTCGTTTTGATGCTACATAATTAGTGCCGGAACGAAAACCATTGATGACCAAAAATAAATTCGTATTTCGAATTTAGATATTCGAATTTTCTCTGAATAGGACTTTTCGTTCAGGCACTAATTATCTGACCCGGTTCAACCGGAAACAATCCAGTTCACTGGATAAGTGCCTTAGGAACGTACATTAAATAACCTGAACATCTTTCTTGCCCTTTGTTCCGCCAGCAATACTTTAAAAACCGTTACATACAGGGAGTATGCAAAGCTTTTTAAAGTGT
>JAYEOK010000235.1:0-29803 GCA_034722915.1 Thermodesulfobacteriota bacterium
GTTGAGTGTAGCGAAACCCAACATTTGCAGCGATGTTGGGTTTCGCTACACTCAACCACAACCTACACCTAAATCAACGCCAAGACTTGAAAACAAATTGTCCAATATTGCCATAAACTACTAATAACACGCATAAAGACATGCTAGCAACTTACGTTTTTGACGATGCCTGAAACAAGACAAAACGCCCTGGAACCAGAAAGGATTCCAGAGCGTAGTTTTTAACAGAAAATAAACTTACTGCTTATAACGTGCTTTCTCCTGAGCTTTAATTTCGCTCATCACGTCATCACCAAAACCTTCCTCGTACCACTTGTGCTCAGGCCTGGCCAGTATGGCGCCAACTTCTTTTTTGTATTTCTCGGTCATTCCTTTCTTCTCTGCAAGATGCATGAGTTCAGGGATGAATTTGAAATAGAAGTTATGAGCAACGTCATACATTCCATGCCAATGGGTATAATCCGGAGCCTGCATAGAGGCACCGTGACGGGCACGACGTCCTTCGTGATGCCAGAGTTCCCACCAGTGCCAACCGAGTTCGGTATGAAAGGTAGATCCATGAACCAGACCATCTGCTTTAGCCATTCCGTACAGTTTCTTGGCAGGTTTAGCAAACTTCTCATTGTAGGTCACAACGAGCGCGTCAAACTGAACATAGAAGTTATCCACCTTCTGCTCACCATGACACTGTTTACATACAGCTTTCATATTACTGCGACGCTCTTCCCAGGCAACAACCTTAATGGCCTCTTTTTCAACAGGAACTTTCTTCCATTTACCATCGACAAATTTAAATTCTTTGTACTTGATAAGCTGTCCTACCTGTGGAGCAATTTCGCCTGGAATATCTTTTTGAGTACCGTCCTCAAATTCAACACGGTTCAGTTTAGCAGATACTTTGGGACGAAGGGTCCAGGAAATACGATCACCAACATTATGGGTATTTGGTGAAACAGAACCATCAGCCTTCATGAATGAGCCCATATGACAGGTCGAGCAGGTTGGTGCGGTATAATAATCCTTACCAAGTACCCATTTACCGGCTTTATGAATATTCATACCGTTCATACCGCGATCACGAGAGGCGGTAAAATAGGCAATACCATGTTTGGACTCGAGATAAATCTCAGCCTGTGGATGATCAGGACCAAGATGGCACTTTCCACAGTTTTCAGGCTGGCGGGCAGTGGATGCTTTAAAGGAGTGTTTGCCATGACAGGCATTACAGGCACCTTTAGTTCCATCGGAATGGAGGCGACCAATACCACTGTTGGGGTAGGTCATAGGATCCATCATAACAGCTTTATGCTGATTAAGCAGTGGCTTACCGTCTTCACCCTTCAGAACCTTAAGAATACTGCCATGACACTGCCAGCAACCGTTCACGGCATCAGCCTTGTCTTCCATGGAACAGATAACCTCACCTACCACGTTATCAAGGGAGGCCATAATCTGGCCGGCTGATGCGTGATGGGAAGGAGCCTGCTGCTTCACTTCATCAACATGGCAATATCCACAATCTTTAGGAGTCTGAATTGTTTTAATTAATGCACCTTCATGCATATAACCCAGCTCATCACCCTCATCAGCTGCATGACAGTTGATACATGCGACAGACCCATCCTGAGCTGCTGCATGGGGAGAATTTTTCCACTGCATTACCAGTGAATAATTCTCTTTCTGATGACAGTTAATACACTTGACATTCATCTCTTTTATAGCCGGATCCTGAGTATTCATGGATGCTTTGGTTGTTGCAAATGAAGGACTTGCAACCATCAAACCAAGAGCTGCCATTGAAAGATATGTCTTCCAATATTGCATATTTTCTTTCCTCCCATAGGAAAATTGATGATTTGCCGGGTGGTTCCGGCTTTTATAAAATTATTTTCACAAAACGTTTCTTTGCTCTCTGACCTCCTTTACAGACAATCTGATAACGAAAGATTTCAGTATTTTTTTACGCTGCTTCAACACCCTCATCATCCATCCAGAATGGCAGAATCTTGCCAATGATCCAGAGAATTACAACAGGAGCAACCATTATAACGATTGCAACAAAAATCCCCTCTTTTTCAAACCACATGGGATGAAAAGTAGTGGCTCCGCGCTCACTTTTAGACATCAGCTGTCCCCCTACCACTACGTTCCAACGCATGAGGAGTACCTGCATCAGAATCATGAAAGAAACAATAGGTGCAAAAAAGAGCAGGATTGAATCTTTAAAACGGATAAGGCTCATGAACATAAGCAGAAAGAAAGGAATCACAGAGAAGATTCCAACCTGGGCAACCCAGAAGGTATTAAACAGAGGGCCTGAGTACAGAGCCTCAAGGGTATGCCAGTGATGAGTAGCCATATAAAAATGAGAGAACAATTCGAGCATCTCAAAGACAAAATCAAGGATAAAAAATCCCCACAGAAATTTGATAAGCGTCTGCACACACTCCACATCAATTTCTTTTCCTGAAAACTTCATGATCAGAATATAGGTAACGATGATACCAGCAATACCTGACACACAGGCTGAAAGAAGAAAAATGAGAGGCATGAGCGGTGTTGCCCACAGTGGATTTGCCTTAATACCACCAAAAATAAATCCAACATATCCATGCAGTACGCAGGCCATGGGAATACCAATGGCTGCCAGAAAAGCGATGATCTTATGATCGAGTTTCAAAGCTTTGGGTGACACATTGTCACTGCCAATGGAAAGCACGCCATACAGAATTTTCATAAAGCCTGTGGCCTTTTTACGAAGTGCGACAACGGTCGGCCTGAAAATAAAAATGATTTCAAGCAGTAGAACAATAAAATAGGCTGAATAGATATAGCCAAATCCTGCCATTGCAGATGTGGGATTGGGAGTCAGCATCATGGACAAGGCACGTTCAGGTCGTCCAAGATGGTTGAGCAGAGGCCAGGTTGCACAAATCAGAAAAGCCAGGGCAAAAAGAAGCGAAAATCTGGCCACTGGTTTTAAAGCCTTAATATGAAACACATGATACAGGGACGACACAATGAAAGCCCCGGCCACGAGTCCGGTAATATATGGATAAAGTACGATCATCAGGCTCCAGTGAACATGAAGATCGTTTGGAAAAATAAAGTTTGCTGCTGCGACGGCAGCGTCGCCATGGGCTGCTACACTCATTATACCACCTCCCTTCTGAGACCGAGGTAATGAAGCGCCGGTTGATTACCCATACCCGGTTTGAGCACAGAAATCACATGGGGCTCACGCAAAATTTTGTAGACTTCAGAAGTTTTATCGTTCAAGTCACCAAATTTTCTGGCATGTACCGGACAAACATTAACACAGGCAGGTAACAGGCCCTCACGTACACGATGATAACACCAGGTACATTTTTCAGCAGTTCTGTTTACCGGGTTCAGGAAACGAACCGAATACGGGCATGCCTGGATACAGTATCCACAACCAACACAACGATCTTTATCAACAAGAATAAAACCATCTTCTGTCTTGTATGTTGCCCCTACAGGACACACCTGAACACAGGAAGGTTTCTCACACATATTACAGAGTTTAGGGACAAAAAAGGTGTCTCGAACCGGATTTGGAATGTCAGTTCTTGGTTTGCTATACCCATCAAGACCGCCATTGGGAGAATCAACAAAAACTTCATCATGATCATCAATGATATAACGCTCAACCCAGGTCCGATAATTACCATCAGGAACATTATATTCATTTTTGTCTGCCACACAGCAGGAGCCGCAGCCAATGCAGGCTGTGACATCAACCACAAAGGCAAATTTCTTTTCAGTAAACGGTGAATCATCTCCCCTCATGCCGGGAAGTTGTTCGGGCAACCGTTCGTCAAGTGCTGCCCCTGCGGGAATAACCATAAGCAGTGAACCGGCAATAGTTCCACTGAGAACGTTCTTGATGAAGGCACGACGATCCTTCTGGATTTCCTTCTTTATATCAATCATTACTTCGTTTCCCCCTTCATCTTCAAACCCATCATCTCTCTGGCGGCTTTAATCCAGAGTATCGGATCATGAACCATATGACACTGGTTACAGTTATGATCTATATTTACTTTTTTCTCCTCAAGATGCTGTGGCATAGCTACTACCTTGATGGATTCTTCAGGACGAGCCCGAATAATTTTATTATGACAGCGGAGACAAAGTGTTTTGATCTCCATATCTCTTTTTACCGGCAATTTGGCAACATACTTCCCGTCTTTAACATGATCAGCAAAAGGCCCATGACAAAATTCACAGGATACAGTTTTATGAACTCCCGCCTTATGAATAAGCCTGATTGGACGATGGCACTGGTAACAGGATTCATTGGTGTGACTTCTCACTGCAACCTGTCTCTGATCCTTGAGATCACTTCCGCGATAATGACCATACTGCCCCATGGTTTCAGGCAGAAACTTATCACGTGCCATAACGGCGAGAACACCGCCTATGATCAAAACCAGAGCAATTTTGACCACATGGCCGTAGTAGCTTGATTTGTACTTCTTCTCCACCTGGACCTCCTCCGATAATTAATAACTATTTTGACTCCCGCTCCTGGAATGACCTGAGAACTCTTTCAAAAACAAACCTGAAATTCAGCTTTCCGGACAGTCAAATCTATTTACCTTATATTTACCTTACGTTTTATGAGCAAATTTTGTACCATCTTTATAAAATATGACACATCAGGCAGTTAGTTACTTTCCGACACATCATCGCTACCAACAGGTAACAACAGCGGCCTCAAACGATACCGCCAGGTAACACCTCGCAAGGGGTGTATGTACCTTCACGAAATTCTTTTCACAAAACACGAAAAGAATTTATAATGCACTTACATTGAACGGGTGCAATACAGAAAAGTACAAATGCTTTAATGCCGTTTTCCTGTACATTCGATTGATTACCTACACGGGGGTATAAGTACCTTGCTGGTACCAGGTAACTTATTAATGTCAAATCAATCTCCTGTTTTCTTATTTTTTATTACAGGTTTTCAGGAGTAAGGCACTAAAAATTCGTTCATTATAAAGGTATAAAAATGGCAACTGATTCCAATTCTTCTCTAACATCACGAAAGGGGGGAAAGAATTCTCTATACAATTGGCTTGAATCAAAATTTTCCTTACGCGGAAAATTCATCGTAGCAATTGGAGCGATCATTTCAATCTCCTACATGATCATCCTCTACAGGGTGTCCATTGTTGACAATGAGTTAATCATTCTTCAGGCACAGCAACAGGCAAGAATGCTTTACAATCAAATCCTCATCACCCGCCAATGGGTTTCCGACCACAATGGTTTATTTGTCATGAAGCAGCAGGGTGTGGAAGCTAACCCGTTTCTTGACCTGCCAACTATTACAGACCAATCAGGCAACATATATTTCATGCGTAATCCGGCAATGGTCACCAGAGAACTCTCCGAATATTCGAACAAAAAAGGATTGGGAAGCTTTCGCGTAACCAGCCTTGAACCTGTTAATCCTGCCAATTTCCCAAGTGAGCACGAAAAACAGTGCATGATCAATTTCGAGGAGGGCATTGTTGAATCCATTGATATAAAAAGCACACCTCATGGTAGAATAGTCCGCTACATGGCCCCTTTGGATATTACAGACTCCTGCCTTGGCTGCCATGCCCGTCATGGATACACCAAGGGAGATATCAGGGGAGCTCTCTCAATTACTATCCCCATTGACTGGGCAGATAAAAAAATAAAGGCCAACAACATGTCCCTTTTTTTTATTGGCCTTGTCAGTTTTGTATTGGTTTCCATCACCCTGCTACTCATGTTTAACACCCTTGTGGCGAGCAGACTTGACAACCTGTCGTCTGCCATGAATTCCTTTCCTGAAACAGAACCGGATCAGTTACAGCTGCCCACTGGAAATGATGAAATCGGAAATCTCTGTGAACAGTTTTCTGAACTGTGCAAACGCCTTGAGCATTCTCACAAAGAACTGGATCAAACACGGGAGCAGGCCTGGTTCAGTGAAAAAATGGCTTCTCTCGGTATTCTTTCCGCCGGGATAGCCCATGAAGTAAACAACCCCCTGGGGGGGATGCTGAACTGCGTCAAATCCATGCGGGAAAACCCTGACAATCGTGAGATGCAGGAACGTTACCTGCCCTTGCTGGATAAGGGATTGAAACGGATCGAACATACCATGCGTCAGCTCTTGAATTTTGGCAGACAGGATCCTCTGCAGTTCCGAAAAATTGATGTAGCAAAACTACTTGGCGAGTGTTTAGAGCTCCTGTCCTATAAGCTTACAGGCATAGATCTTGAACAGATAAACCACCTTGGGAAAGAATACTATGTTGATGCCGAAGCCCTGAAACAGATTTTTATAAATCTTGGTTTAAATGCCATTCAGGCAATGCAGTATGGTGGTACCTTGCGAATAGAATCTGAAATGATTGACTCAGGCCTTCGTTTTACATTTATGGATACAGGCACGGGTATTGCTAATGAAACCCTTAAGCATATCTTTGATCCTTTTTTCACAACTAAAGATGTTGGGGTTGGAACCGGCCTTGGTCTGTCGGTCACCTATTCGCTTGTGAAACAGATGAAAGGAATCATTGAGGTTGAAACTGAACCTGGAGTTGGGACTCGTTTTATAATCAGTATTCCTGCACAACCTGAAAACCTGATGGAGAATGTCGGAAATGGTCAAAATACTTCTTGCTGAAGATGACGAAATTATGCGGATATCTGTCTCTGACAGGCTGAAGCAATTTGACTGGCAGGTTGATGAAGTGGAAAATGGCCTGGAAGGCGTGAAGATGCTGGACAAAGCAGATTATCATCTTGTTATTTCCGACATTAGAATGCCTGGGATGGATGGTCTGCAATTCCTGGAAAAAGTTAAAAAGTACTCACCGGAAACCGACATTATCATTATGACAGCCTATGGCTCTGTCAGCGATGCCCTTGACTGTATGCGCAGAGGAGCCTCTGACTATATCCTGAAACCTTTTGATCTCGATGATCTGATCATCCGCTGCAACAGACTCCTTGACACGCAAAGAGTAAAGGCTCGCTGTGCCAGTCTTGAAGAAAACTGCCTGACAAAAGACCGTGGCCTCATCGGGGACAGCCTGCCAATGCAGCAGGTGTATTCCATCATTAGCCAGGCAGCCCCAACTAATGCCACTATCCTTATCACAGGAGAATCTGGAACCGGCAAAGAACTTGCGGCCCGGGCAATCCACAGAGCAAGCTTGCGTAACAACCAACCTTTTGTTTCCATAAACTGTGCTGCCATCCCCGAAGGTCTCATGGAATCTGAACTGTTTGGTCATGAGCGCGGCGCATTCACAGGAGCTGACAAACAAAGAAAAGGAAAATTTGAACTTGCAGATAACGGGACTCTGCTGCTGGATGAGCTTGGCGACCTCCCGGGGCCATTACAGGCCAAATTGCTCAGGGTACTACAGGAAGGCGAGTTTGAAAGAGTGGGGGGAAGTAAAACAATAAGTGTTGATGTGCGTGTACTTGCCTGTACAGCAAAGGATTTACAAAAAGAAGTAGACGAAGAACGGTTCAGGCAGGATCTCCTGTTCAGGCTGAAAGTAATTCCCATCACCATGCCCCCTTTACGGGAACATAAAGAAGATATCTATGAGCTCTGTCTTCATTTTTTAAAAGAATTTAACACCCCGCACAACAAACCATTTTCATTGTCAAAGGAAGCTCTGGACTGTCTGGAATCTTATCCATTTCCTGGCAATGCCAGAGAATTACGCAATCTCATGGAACGGGCCTCTGTGCTCAGTAGCGGCCCGGTGATATTTCCTGCTGATTTACCCACAGAGCTCTGCTCATTACGCAGCTGTCCCGACGTTGGCTTCAGGCTTGCTGACAATATAGCTGTTGCCGAACAGATTTGCTTGAAAAAAGCACTGAAGCAATGCAATGGAAACAGAACAAAAAGTGCGAATCTCCTTGGAATCAGCAGAAAAAACCTATGGGAAAAAATGAAAATGTATTGCCTTGAGTGAAAATGGTGAAAAATTTTCCACCATCTCCACACTCAGTCCTCGTAAGCGTACAATTAATTAATACAGACCTCGTCAACATCATATGGGTACAACCTGCTTTAGCGCGTAACATTAGTGTGTTGCGGAAAAGTTGGACTGTTGACGGTCTGAGTGTTCAGTTTTCAGTATGCAGTTTTCAGTTACTGAACACTGGAGATATTCAATAAATATAGCCATGACCCCCTAAGGAATTGTCCCGGCAAGCTGTACGCCCATAAAATACAACGAATTGGTTTTATAAACAGGTAGCGGGGAAATGTAAATGGTTTCTGTTTGATTTCCAGCCCGTTAGTCTGTACAATAAAAATTAAAGAGTATTTTTTCACCATAGGCGGAGATTTTTTCTTATTAAAGGAGGTTGTCATGAAGATTGTCATTGTTGGCAGTGGTGCAATCGGAAGACTCTTCGGTGCTTTTCTGGCAAAGGGTGGCCACGAAGTCATTCTTGTGGATGTGGACCAAAGAGTAGTCGATGAAATTAATCATTCAGGCATCGGTTTGATGGAATTAGGAGAATCCAACCCGGATACCGTCCAGCAGTTTTCTGTCCAGGCCGTCTCAGACCCTTCCATCATATCTGGCTGTGATCTCATCCTCCTCACGGTAAAATCCCATGCGACCCTTTCTGCTACCAGGAGTGTTCTTCATCTCATTAGTGAAGCCTCTCCTGTCCTTACCCTCCAGACAGGGCTGGGCAATATTGAGGTTCTTGAAAAACTGGTACCTTCTAAACATATAATCGCGGCATTCACATTTATGTCTGCCACAGCCTTGGGAAACAGCCGGGTTCGACACGGCGGTATGGGCAAGACCTACCTGGGAGAACTCAATGGCGAGTTGAGTCCCAGGCTGAAAAAGGTGTCTCAACTCTTTAACGACTGCGGCTTGAAAAATCAGATGGTTCATCGGATTATCGGCAGGCTCTGGTGCAAGGTCATAGTGTATTCGGCTATTAATCCAGTCTCTTCCATTCTCAGAATTCCCAACGGCAACCTGCTTTCCAGAATGGAATCGGTAACACTCATGAAAACACTGGTGGATGAGGGGAGAAGGGTTGCCGAGGCCTCTGCCATTGATCTGGTCTATCCAGATCTCTATGAATTGCTTTTTAATGCCTGCAAACAGAGCAGCAACAATCTATCTTCCATGCTTCAGGATCTGTTGAATGATCGGCTCACTGAAATTGACGCCCAAAATGGGGCTCTCTGCCATTTCGCTGAAGAAAAGGGGATCTCCACACCCACTCAATGTACCATGGTTCAGCTTGTAAAATTGCTGGAAAAATGGAAGCCAGGCACAATCCCCAATCTTTGACAGGGAATAAGTGTTTACTGGAACGGGTAGCTTGAAAACGATACTTTTGAGGTGAATCAAATGGCTGGAAGGGAAAAACTACTAATCGCAGTGGATGAAACAGAGACATCCATGTACGCTCTGCGTTATGTTGCTCGAGTGGCTGGTGCTATGGAAGAGACGAGCATCTGCCTCCTTCATATCTATCCCGAACCCCCTCCTGATTATTATATGAATGGTGGGACACTCTCCGCCTATAAAGAGGAGCAGAATGCCAAGGCTGAACGGGTTTTCAGTCAGGCCATGATAATACTAACGGATGCCGGAGTAAGCAAGGAGCGGATATCCACTGATAACCGATTTACTGAAGACAAGACCATAAGTGAAGAGCTGCTGGCTGTGAGGAGTGAAGGTGACTTCGGCACTGTGGTTGTCGGAAAGAGGGGTGTTTCACGGACGGAAGAATTTCTCTTTGGTTCCATTTCCAATGCTCTGGCGCAACACAGCGTCAACTTCACAACCTGGATAGTGGGCAGCGATGAGAATTGACTGGAATCGTTACCCAAAGGAAATTGTACCCAACCTGAAACGTCACCGGGTGATGAAGAGTGTCCGCCATCAACCCAGGATCTTCACTGATACCAGTGATTTTACCTCCATTACATATGGCGATATTATCCATGTGGATGGCCGCTATTTTATCATAGTGGGTCACACACGCGAAGGGCGTTTTGGCATAGACAGTCAGATCAAACCCTGGGTTCCCAAGGTACATGATCTGATGAGCGGTGAACGATTGATCATGAAACTGGTCTTTCACGAAACCTATGAGTTAGACGTCGGCCAGTTGAAGGTCACCTGTTTCAGAAGTCCTGAAAAAGAGGCTCGAGTCTTGGAACTGGTGGATGACAACCCATACTTTATGCATGGCTACTCAGTTCTTGATGAAGCGGATAACCTGGTACGCATCCTTGATATTGTTGATGGGAGACGGTTGGATAATCATATCGCAAAGTTAGGGGCGAGCCACGAGGAGTATGTAGAAGAACACCTGAAAGAGATGCTTGTCCGTTTTCTTACCTCGGTTGCCGGTATTCGACTGCTCCATGACAATGGACTGAAACACGGTGATATCAGGCGAGACCACATCTTTGTTGAGCGTGAGAGTGGTATTTTTCGCTGGATCGATTTTGATTATGATTTTTATATTCCTGAAAGGCCCTTTGCCATGGATCTGTTCGGCCTCGGCAATGTCCTGCTCTTCATCCTCGGAAAGCAAAATTTCAGGAGTGGTGATGTGGTCAACCATCCGGATATGGGAGAGAAGGTCATGAAAACGATCAACATCAATGATGTCTCCCTGTTTTCTCAGGATAGAATATTCAACTTGAAGAAGCTTTTCCCCTATATCCCTGACTCTTTAAATAATATTCTTCTCCATTTTTCAGTTGGCACCCAGGTGTTTTACAACTCCGTTGCTGAATTTCAAGATGAGTTGCAACAGGCGGTTGATACGCTGCCTTAAAGCCGGGGGCTGGAGATCCGGATGCCAAAATCCGGTAAAGAGAAGAAAAAAATTACTGTTTGCGTTAGTTGAGGAGAATGACCCTGCATTCTTTTCGAAAGCAGCTTAAGAAAGTACAATAGCAAACAAAGGATTTGTATAAAATACTGTTGCACTGATATGCCAGAGGTACGTCTTGTTGTGCCATAAGATTAGTGTTTTTAAAAAAAGTGTCAACTACTTTTGGCTTGATATGAAGGGTGCCAAATTGAGTACACATTGTTTTGTTTCATATTGTTAAAAGTTTTCAGTGTTCAGTAACTGAAAACTCAGACCGGAAAAACTTTCAATTTCCCAGCATTACCCTATTAACACAACGACTAACACAACAGTCCATAGTAATATTTACGAGGTCTGACATTATAATTCATATAATTTTTCGTCATGAGCAGGGGCCTGCCTTTTGCCGGCCAAGGCCTTCTTTTTCATACCCTTAAAAGAAAACAAATCGTCTCCTTCCAGTTGATCCCCCATCTCACGTTCAATAACATCTGGATCTTCTCCTTTTTCCATTCTGGAAATGGCTTCTTCCATGGTGTCACCAAGATTCATACCTGTTTTTTCAGTAAATTTCCGCATAAGTGTTGCCATCTGCCTGGGGTCTTCCTCGTTCATGCCCTCTGCTTCCTGCATGAGTGAACCAAAGGCCTCTTCCATTTTGGATTCGTCTATCCCATCCATCATGTCATCACCTTTTTCTGATGCTTTACCAATGGTGGCAAAGGTGGACATCTGACGGTGGATTTCTTTTTTCCCACAGCGTGGACAATCCGGTTTTGTCGTGGTATTCACCCGACTGGAAAAAAAATTAAAAATCACGTTACATTGATCACAATAGAATTCGTATATTGGCATGGGCGCGGTTTGCGGTTAAAAGAATCGGTGTGCGGTATGTGATATACCGTTCTATTTCTTTATAGCATTATCGACTTGTTCTTCAGTGATTTCATTGGTAATCATGACATCACCTATGGTCGTTGGCAGGACGTAAAAGACAGAGCCACCAACACTTTTTTTATCAGTCTTTATATAGGATTTTATACGGTCTCTATCCATTTCCTCAGGAATTTCTGTGGGAAGCCCAAAGGAATGAATAAGAGTTGCCACCCTGCCTGCCTCTTTTCTTTTACAGAGTCCAGATGACACTGCAAGGCGCAGAGCTGCAACCATACCGATGGCAACAGCATGGCCATGAATGATAGAAAAATCAGATGCCGCCTCAACTGCATGGCCAATGGTGTGCCCGAAGTTTAAAATACGTCTTAAATCCGCTTCGTGTTCATCTTCTGCAACAACTTCAGCCTTTATTCGACAGCAAGTATGAATCATCTCCTGAATCACAGGAGGATTAAGCTCAAGAATGGCGTCCAGATTTCTTTCCAGAAAACAATAGAATTCATAATCTCGAATGACACCGTATTTAATCACCTCTGCGACTCCGCCCAAAAACTCCTGAGCAGGAAGTGTAGTAAGCACGGCAGTATCGATATAAACAACTTTGGGCTGATAGAATGCTCCGACAAGATTTTTTCCTTCCGGTATATCAACCCCGGTTTTTCCACCAACAGAACTATCGACCTGCGAAAGTAAAGTAGTGGGAATCTGAACAAAAGGAATACCGCGCATATAGCTTGCGGCCAAAAATCCCGTGAGATCACCTGTCACCCCACCACCAAAGGCAATGAGTCCTGATTTTCGATCAATTCCCATCTGAGCCAGCTTACTGGAAAGATCTGCAAACACCTGTAGATTTTTGGAGACCTCACCCCTTGGAAAAGTGAGTAACTCGGCATTAACTCCAGCCTGTTCCAATGTGGCCATCAGCGTTGAGCCATAAAGCTGAGCCACATAATCATCAGAAATCACAACATAACGGGAGGCAATATCTCTTTTGGCAAGATCTGCACCAATCCTTTCCATGATTCCATCTTCTATAAAGATAGGGTAACTTCGTTCCCCAAGACCTACGTCCAAATGATATGACGACATGGTATCCATTAAAATCCAGAATTAATAAAAAAAGGGAGATACCACTTTAAAGCAGTATCTCCCCTTTATAAGACTTTTACTAGTCAGACAGACAAATTACATGTCGTCGCCAGAAGCAGCACCCTGCATCTTAACTTCAACTTTCTCAGTCAAGCTTGCATAGTACAGTTTCAGATGATCAAGAACCTCGTTACGACCAAAATGATCTACGATCTCAGCACCTTCGGAAAGAGCTTTACGAAGTTTGGTACCGGACAGGATTACACGGGATGCTTTGTCATGAGGACAGGTACGAAGAGATGCCATACCATCACACTCAGAGCAGTAGAATGTCCAGTCAATCTTCATTGGTTTGCAAAGCAGGTCTTTAGCGTCATCACCAGTCTGTGGGATGCGATCAAAGATGTCCTGAGCTTCGAACAGACCATAGAAGTCACCAACACCAGCGTGGTCACGACCAATCAGCATGTTGTTAACGCCATAGTTCTGACGGAAGGTAGCATGAAGGAGACCTTCACGAGGACCGGCATAACGCATATCAAGAGGATATCCAGCGTTGATTACGTTCTCTTTAACAAAGTAGTTGTCAATCAGAATCTCGATTGCTTTTACACGAGTGTCTGCAGGAATGTCACCTGGCTTGAGGTTACCGATGAGAGAGTGAATCAAAACGCCATCACATACTTCAACAGCGATTTTTGCAAGGAACTCATGGGAACGATGCATTGGGTTACGAAGCTGAAGTGCAGCAACGTTGGCCCATCCACGCTCGTCAAACATTGTACGGGTTTGAGCTGGGGTAAGATATACTCCCGGGTACTCTGCAGGATACTCGCCTTCGGAAAGTACTTTAACAGGACCAGCAATATTCATATCTTTCTGATTCTGAACCATGATAACTCCTGGATGATCGTCAGGAGCAATTTTCCAGAAATTTCCATCTACAGACTCTTCGCCTTCACCCATGAAAACTTTTTCGCATTCCCACTTTTTATCATCAGCAGTCATTTCGAATGTTTCTGTAACATGCATGGTTGCAAAAGTCTCACCATCTTTAACGAGTGCAATCTCATCACCAGCAGCGATGCCTTCAGATTTGTCAACATCAAGAGTAATGGGTACAGGCCAGAAGGTTCCATCTGCCATGGTGAAATTCTCACAAACGCCTTTCCAGTCGCCTTTGGTCATGAAACCGGTGAGGGGAGAAAAGCCACCTATTCCCATCATGATCAGATCGCCTTTGGCACGATCAGAGATTTCAACCTGTTTCATACCTTTTGCTTTCTCAAGCTCAGCAGTACGATCAGCGTCGGTAAGTAAAGCACAAACAAGACCTTTTCCACCATGTGGAGCAACCAATTTTGAAGCCATAATGATTCCCTCTAAGTTAATTTTCAAAATGTACTGCTCCAGGATTTGGAAACAGCAATAAAATGAGCTAGCATTCAGTTAAGCGTTTATATATATAAATCTGTGGGGGGAAATGTCAAGGAAAATTCTATTTGTCAATCAAACGGCATTATTAAAGGGAAGCATCCAACTTGAAGGGCAGATCCTGCCAATCGAGAATCTTTTTATCGGCGGTTACCAGGGTCGCAGAGTCTTCGAGAGCTGTTGCGACGATCAAGCGATCAGCAGGGTCACCATGCATTTTCTTCAGTTGCCCGGCACGAATGGCAACAGAACCATTCACTGAAATTTCGCGCAACCCGTTTAAGAGTAACTCACGTCGCCACACTCCAATATCTGTTTCAAAAAATATACGTCGTTTCTGCATCAGCATTGCAATTTCCCAAAAACTAATCGCTGAAACAGCAAGTTTTCTTTCCTGAAGAGCACTGTCAATTACATCCCGTGCAATGTTGCCAAGACGCTCACTACCGTACTCCAGCCAAACAAGCACATGGGTGTCAACAAGATACATCATTCAGCATCCCACTTTTCACCCACCGGCTCAATTAAATCATCCATCATCTTTATTTTACCTTTGCTCCTGCCAAATAAAGTTTTTGGAATTTTTTTGTACGCCTTCAAGACAGAAACGGGTTTCCCGTTTTTTGTAATAATTATTTCGTCTCCGGTTTCATTGACTTGATCCATTAACGCAAGACATTTGGCCTTAAATTCTGATGCTTTCATTGTTTGCATGATATTTCCTCCTATAATTTACCACCTTGCCATAACTATAGTCACAACCATGGTCACAATCAAGTCTTTTCAGGCTTTAAAAAATCGAAGTCGCAGAGCATTTGAGACAACAGACACTGAACTGAGCGCCATTGCGCCCCCTGCAATCATGGGGTTGAGTGCAGGGCCGCCAAACAAAGTAAGCAATCCTGCAGCAACTGGAATACCCACTATATTATAGGCAAAGGCCCAGAAAAGATTCTGACGTATATTGCGCATCACTGCACGGGACAAGGCAAGAGCGGTGATCACACCGTCAAGGTTGCCTTTCATGATGACAATATCCCCTGATTCAATGGCAATATCAATGCCGGTTCCCATGGCAATACCAACATCTGCATGGGCAAGTGCCGGAGCATCATTGATTCCATCACCAACCATTGCCACTTTGAGGCCATCATTTTGTAACCCGGCAACAACATCAACTTTTTTATCCGGCAACACTTCAGCAATCACTTCAGTAATTCCTGCCTGCTTTGCAATTGCCCTGGCTGTAATTGCCTGGTCTCCGGTGAGCATGATCTGTCGCAATCCCATTTCCTGCATTTTTAATACAGCTGCAGGAACCTCGTCTTTTAAAGTATCGGCAACAGCAATAATCGCACTGAATTCTCCGTCAACGGCTAAAAACAATACAGTCTTTCCCTGCTCAGAAAGCTCAGTGACCTGAGACTTCATTCCGGTAACACTGATTCCATGCTCCTCGAGTAACTGTGTATTCCCGAAAAGAATTTTTTTTTCCTGCACCTGACTTTGAATTCCCTTTCCCTGAACAGCTTCAAACATATCCGGCTGTACGGGTTGAATACCTGCTGCAACTGCACCGGCAACCAGAGCTTCCGCCAATGGATGCTCAGAATTCTGTTCACATGATGCGATTAAAAACAGTAACTCATCTCTAGTGGCAGCAAATTGAACAGGAACAAAATCCGTCAGCTTTGGTCTGCCATGGGTCAGTGTTCCAGTCTTATCAAAGACAATGACATCTGTCTTTTCGGCAAGCTCCAATGCTTCACCACTTTTAATAAGCACCCCCAACTGTGCACCACGCCCGGTTCCGACCATAATGGACGTTGGTGTGGCCAGTCCCATTGCACAGGGACAGGCAATAACCAATACGGCGATAAAAAAACGAAGGGATGTTGAAAAATCAGCCCCACCTGAAAAATACCATACAAATCCAGTGAGTACTGCAATACACATCACAATCGGTACAAAATAAAGGCTGATCCGATCTGCCATTCCAGCGATTGGAGCCTTTGAACCCTGGGCATCCTGTACCATTTTCACGATACGGGAAAGCATGGTGTCCTGCCCCACCTGCTCTGCTCTGATATGCAGCACTCCATTTTTATTTAATGTTCCACCAATCACAGTCTCGTTTTCCCCTTTGGACACAGGTATACTTTCGCCGGTGAGCATGGATTCATCCACCACACTTTTTCCTTTGATTATCAAACCATCCACCGGAACACGATCTCCCGGACGAACGAGCAAAATATCAGCCACTTGAATCTCCTCTGCCGGTATATCTTTTTGTTCCCCATCTATCAGTAAGGTTGCAGTCTCAGGAGTGAGCTGCATTAGTTTGGCAATGGCATCAGAGGTATGAGATTTGGAACGGGTTTCCATATATTTACCCAATGACACAAGGGCAATCAAAACACCGGCAGACTCAAAATAGAGATCCATGACCCTCATCTGCACCTGAATGCCGAAAAATATTTCAAACATGTTCCAGGTGGAATAGATAAATGCAGCACCTGTTCCAACGGCGATCAGGGAATCCATATTGGGAACCCGACGGAGTAGCGCAGGGATACCGTTTATATAAAAATTTCGCCCGAGAAACATGATGGCGGCAACCAGGACAAACTGGATAAAAGCAAAATTTGCAGGATATACATGTGGACTTATAATTTCAGGAAGAGGCAATCCCATCATCTCACCCATGGAAATGGTAAACAGGGGAATGGCAAGAAGCATTGAACCAATCAGCTTCTTCTTCATGGCCGCCAGACGTGTCACGGTCTCAGCCCTGTTTTTCTCAAAAAGCTCATGTGGAGCACTTATGGATTCAAGTTCAAAGCCCATGCCACTCACACGTTCTGTTATTTCTGCAAAACTGTGTACATTTGCATCCCAGTGAAGCTCCATGGTTTCGGCAGCCAGATTTACAGATGCCTTTTCCACCCCATCCATGCCGCCGACAACATTTTCGATACGGCTGGAACACGCTGCACAGTGCATACCTTTCACGGCTAATTGTAATTTTTTCATAGCAACCTCTGCCTCAATGCCGGAATTTATCCTTGAATTTTCTTCAAGAGTGAATAGATTTCTTATAATTAATAATAATTCCTAAAAAGGAGAAGGCAATGGCTACTGTATTGATTAAAGGAATGAGTTGTTCACACTGTGTTGCATCTACGAAGAAAGCTTTGGAAGAAATTGATGGGGTATCAAATGTGAATGTGGATCTTGATAAAGGCGAGGCGAGTTATGAGGGAGATGTGGATGCAGAAGTAGTAAAAGAAGCCATTACTGCAATCGGTTTTGAGGTAATTGGATGAGATATCCACAACTCGGCCAAAATTCTGACAAAACCAATTCACTGGGTTAAAATAATCAACAAGCAGATCAAAAAATCTTTCTACGAAAACAAAGGAACATGCGCACCTTTTCCCAGTGATCATTCCCGCAGATACAGTTCAGTATGCGCCAAAATTATTTCGACACCTTGAAAAGGACAATAACATATCTGTAATATGGAATCACTCCCCTGGTCTGCGTGTGCACAGGTAATCAGGGGAGTAAGACCGTTAATCACATTGATCGCTCCAGCCAGCCTTACCACTCGGCTCTGGTTTAAAAGGGAGGTCTTCCTGTCCAACCTCAATAATTTCACCTGTACTCGTCTGCACAAAGACCTTGGCATCATTACTGCTGTCACTGCCCACATGCATACTCGGTGTTGTGGCAAGACCCATACCTAGAGAAAGTTTATCCTCAACTATATGATGTTCGGAATAAGAAGATGTATCCAAACCAAAGACATTTTCATACCAGGCAGTGCCTGTCTGAAAATGAACTCCATACAAATTACTGCTCCCCTCTGCTGTACACATATCAGCAAAAGGTTGATACGTTGTATACGTTACCAGGCCACCGAGTAATGCAGCCTGCCCAATCACCCTCTCGCCGGAGCCTCTCAAAACCCGGTACCATCCATCGAGTCCTATGTCCCCACTCTCTGGACATGTATCCGTAGTGATATCATACTCTTCACCAGCAATATATCTCCTTAATTCTTCATATGAATAATAGTCTCTACTACCTGTGGGAGTTGTGGCAGTATGAACAGGAGAGAGAAAACTAAGATCACAATCGGCTACATCATCAGATCCACAGAAAACAACAGCTTCATCTGCGATAGAGAAACTCTTACGTTCAACAACACGGATATAGTCGCTGCGAAGAAGCCCCTGACTGCCTGCGCCTGCTCCGGGGGCAGGTGATTTGCCAACCCAGTCAACAGGTGTAGTCCAGAGCACCTCACAATCGGTATTCATAGGTTCTTTAACTCCAAAAAAACGCTGGGTTATAGAGTCGGTTTTATCTTCCGTAGCAAAAAAGCGACCTGTTCCAAAATATATCCAGAAATTTGTGCTGTCCCAACCGATATTAAGCCCGGCAGTTACCGGGCCCTCTGCATCCATTAATTTCTCTAAATGCCATTGATCGGGAGTGGTTACCACTTCACTACCGAGACTGGTACCCCTTGTAACAAGACGATAAATCCGACCGCCTCCGGGCCAATAAGTGCTATCAGGATCACCAGCAAAACTGGCAAAGTCGTCACCGTCGACTGTCCCAAAATAGACAGCATCTGATTTATAGAGTGTACCCAATGTCGGATGAGAAGCACCTCCGATATCATAATCAGCGGTAACCATGTTGGAGAGAAAACTCTCAACATCACCGCTGCTGTTATCAGGGACCTCAATAACGCCACCACCGTCTGCAACACCGGTGGGAGGAGGTGCATTCGGAATCCTGAATGCTTTACGTGTGCTCAAATCGTTATTGACACCTGTAAGCCAAACCATAGGCAGGATCGCTATCTTTCCCCGTTGATTATTCTTACCGTTGAGAGTTGTAGGCCCATTACCAAAAGCGAGGTACCAGGTAGTCTTTCCTGAATCATCGCGCATTACAATCCCGGTCGGCATTGGGGTTGTATAGCCAAGATCGGTATATTTGTCTTCAGTTACAGTGACTCCATTGGCATCAGTTTCAACAACCGTCTCAATAGTCCTGGTCATTTCACCTAGCAGAACTGGAGGGCGCTCCGGGTCAGTGATATCTATAATGAAATAAGAAGAAACAAACTCTCTCTCATCAAGAGGATCCCAGTTGGCATCATCACCTGCTGTGATCGGAGTACCACCAAAACGCATGGATCCCACCAGAATTGTCCCCCATCCTTTGGGATGAATACAGTCCTCACTATAGGGATTGGTTTGGCACTCAATTTCCTCCTTAAAAATCTGCATATCAAAGATACGCGGCTCCTTGTCGACAAAATATTTATGCTTTTCGTTATAGTCCAAGTCCGTCAGACACTTCAAGTGGGGCTGAAGATTATAGGGCACGTATGCCCACATTTCAGTACCAAGATCAGGCCCATTGTCATCGCGGGTCACCACGCCAGTATCAGACAACCCCTGATTTTTCCAGAAGCGGTCGTTTTTTTCATCAAAGAATCCACCGTTGACCGCATGCAACATACCGTCATTGGCGCCGAAATAGATCATATTTCGACGATAGCGGTGACGCTTTACAAACCAGGCATAGGAAGAATCCCGGTAAATGGTATGAAACCCTTCAGCAGGCTGGCCCACCAGTTTTGGTGTGGAATGAATTACATCGCCTAGACGCCATACCGGATTGTCGGATACAGTGGCATCATCAGGTGCAACGCATTCAGGAAATCGCCTACAGCGATAGAGGTAATCACGCTTAAAATTGCCGTTGATATCTTCAATCGGGTCAAGCACACCATTACCGTCATCAAATTCGTATAATTCGTCAAAACCACGCAGCCACCTGACCAGGTTATTCATTTCGGTCTCATCGCTTACCATAAAATCCCGTAGAACCGTTGCTTCCCCCCTCCAACCAACCGAAGAATCACTAACGGAATCAACTAATTCAATGATTTCATTGGAATCACTAATGCCATCATTATTAAGATCATTCCAGGTAAATATATAGCGTTTCAAGTTGTCCAGATCCCAAACCCAGCGGTCAGCAACAACTTCCCGGTTCTCGGCCAGATTGTCATCAGTGATCTGCTCGAGTGCCTGCGAGCTTGACCAGAGATATTGATCAAAATCTTTGACATGAACCGGCTCAGTAAAAGTACCGCAATAATGGGTCAGGGTATTATCACAAAAGGGCGGATCTGACATCCACGCTGAGTCGTTAAAGCATATCTGCGTATTTTCACCGTCAAAATAGAAAAATACACGCCGGTCACCGTCAAGGCATCCATCACCATCCAGATCTTCGTCCACATCAAGATGACCGTCACCATCAGTGTCTTCAGTCCATAAGACGTTTTTCATGTTATCAGCAGGTGTGTCGGCGGGAAAGCTGCGATCATCCCACATCCTGCCAGATGCATCCATAAACAGGCTGTGAACATCGCCGACCCAGGACAGGGGGTCTTCACCAAATCCGCGAGTAACCTCGGGCCAAAAAATGGCCTGGTAGACAGCACCCGCACCACTTCGTGAACTGGAAATAACAGAGGCAGCAGAACCGGCTGATGCACGGCCGAGAATAGAGGACAGAACCGCTTTTAAATTTTCTTCAAGCTGAGCCGGATCCTCGCCTGCCAAGGGGGCGGTTGATCCTCCATTGCTGGCTGCGGCATCCATAATTGTCTTAGGACTGCATTCCCCCGTTCCTTCGCTAACGAGGGAACCGGTGGTAACAATATGGGTGGTGATGGCTTGCTTGGAAAATGCAGGTTCAGGGGCATCTTTTCCTGTTTCTATGAGAGAATAGTACAGGGTGGAGGCATCTATGGTATTCCCTTCCACCGTAGCATTCTGACCAAACCAGGTCAAATCGTCAAAGTAAGTCGAACCATCCATGCCGTTTGTGCAGACAGCATCGCCGTCGTCAGTGTCACCGTTGGCGGCAACAAATGCTGCAACGTCTGCATTTATATCCGCAGTGGAGGCTCCTTCCGTAATGATCAGGATATGGTTATCCTGACACCAGTACTGAACAGGATCAATTGAGGAGATTTTAGTCCACCCCGGAACCCCTGTGCCCGGAGCCGGCATGACACCGCCGGTAACTGTCTGATAATAGTCAACGCCGGCTTGTACAATCACCCCTTTTCCATAGACAGTGGCAGGTGAATACGGATTAATCTCGGTCTCAACCATAAAGTCATAAGAGCCCTCGTCACCATCGGCATTATCGTTCAAGCGCTTAAAGTTCTTAGTCGTATCCTGACCAAAATAGCCAAGGGCAGTATACATGGCCTCTGCCAGAGGAGTCCATGACGTGGAACGGGTATCATTGATTGCTGTTACCAAATTTTTGTAATGATCCCAGATTTCAATATCATCACTGGGGTCGGCGGGCAGAGCGCCCTCATCAATATACATACCGGTGGAGATGTTGACAAGAATCCTGGCCCCGTCACCATTGCTGTCGGGGCAGAACTTCAGGATCGGCAGCTTACTCTCGCAGTAGGTACAGAGACCAGGGTCCTCGACGGGTGACCCAGCCTGACAGACATCAAGGATACCGTCTTCTTCGGGAATGGGATCCAGCGACCACTGATCGACACATTCCGTCAGCATATCACACTCGGTTTTTGAACCATTATCCCTGAAGGCCATGACCCCCAGTCGCAGATCATCTGCTACTTCATATAAAACTCCACGAGGGCCGTCAGGGCGCTCCGCAACGTCGTTCTGCTGTTCAATGGGGAGCTCATACTTGATATAGCCCTTCATCATGGAGACCGGGCTCTTGATACCAAGCTGGGTATAGACTCCGGTATCAATGACAGAGGCGGGGAGGTTACCGGTGATCGCAGTACTCGTCTCCTGATCAGAGGGGTCGATCACCTCAGGCAGATCAAGATCACCGCAATAATCCTCCATTGCCAGCTGCTGGCAGGAAGGATCAGTTGTGCCTTCCGCCCAGCAGTTCCCCTGAGCGTCACAGTTACCAGCCAGGCCACCGGAATCGGCCACACATTCGGCATAGAGATCATCGAGATAATAGGCCGTCCCCTCCCCCCAATCCTTGTTTGTATTCAAACGGGTGTATGATAACAGCGCATTACCCTCACATGTTCTCTTCTCTCTCTTGTAGCCGTCATTACTGATTTGAGCGTCACCAGAAGAACCATCAACCGCAATCCAATCGGCATTGTCGATAAGTTCCTGGCAAGTCCAGATATTGGTACAAACCCCCAGGTCCCACTGTTCCCAGCAACGGCCCAGATAGCCGGGACCATACTCATTGTGGGGCCAGGTATTGGCCTGGATGTTCTCATATTGACCGAAGCAGACATACTCCGGGTCGTATTTCGTGATTTCCCAGGGGAGGAGATGGCAGCGCTCAAATTCTTTTGGGTCGCACTCTTTGCCGGTATAGATATCCTGACAACGGAGCATCATGTTATTGGACTGACTGCCGGGATCCTTGCTGAGACAGGCCCTGACCGCATCCATGTAAATCTGCTTGGTGTGCGCCTCATGGCTGTCCAGTGGAGGATCGCCATCGTACATACACTCCCCGAGAAGTGTCTCAAGTTCGTTCTGGCAGCCAAGGGGATTGGCTGTACACTGTTCGCTGTATGCCATATCAAAATACGACTGACAGGCAGCCGTATTAAAACCTCCGACCTTGGCAGCCAGAAATTCGATACGGGTAACATTATCAGTGGAATCAAGCCAGTCTTTGTCAAGGGAGCCATGGACGCGCAGGGTCACTTTCAGGTCATCGTTGAGGGCTGGGGTCCCGGCATCATCCACGGTTAGCTGTTTGACAAAACCTTTTCCGGCACAGCCGCGATGCTCCATGATCATGCGGTCGTCACCAAGATCCGCAGGATCCCCTTCATGAAACTTTCCGCCGGTGAGGATCTTCTTCTGGATATCAATTTTAGAAGCCGTGAGCCAGTTAAGAAAGTTGCCCTGTGCGGCAAAACAGTCGACACTGGAGACCTCAACGGGGGGTGTCAGGCGCAGGTCGTCAGTGGTTATCGTTCCACCTGCTGCATGCAGCAGGGTGACCTGCATGTCAGTGACCGTCACCGTCACCGGGGTACCGCTAACGGGATCCTCGCTGGTGTAGCTGTAGGTATGGGTCAGAGTCGGGTCGATGCAGGGATTGGCATCGACTTCGACAAAGTAGCCCTCCTCCGCCCGCTGCCAACTGGCCATATCATCAAACAGGGCAGTGGACGAAGTGTGACCGCCGGTGCAGATGTATATCATTCCTCTATAGGTGACAAGGTCGCCGATACTATAATAGGTGGCAGGGAGCCAGGAATGCTCCACTGCGTCCCAGAGAACGGAGTCGGTACCGGGACTGTTGCCGGTGGACGGTCCACCTCCGGCAACCGTGTGGTAGAGTTGGTCACCGAAGCGGATAAAGCTGTCAGCGTCGTAGGTAATCCCGGGTAGCCAGTTGTCATAGGCAATGGCATGCTCCCAGTAAACCCCGCTGTCATCGTTGTCTTCTGTCAGGGTCACACCGCTGCTTTGACAGCTGTTGTTGGCAGGACAGGAGGAATTATATGCATTACACTGGGCTTTCCACAGGACAGAGTCGTCCAGTACCAAGTCACCTTCGGTATAACAGATATTGTTGGTATAGGTAGCGAAACCATTGGGATTTTCCTCCCACTGATACCAGAGCTTGGAATCAAAATACCCGGCATAGACCTTATCCTCATCCAGATAATCCGGCGCTGAAGCATCTGTGCATGTCTTATCATTCATCAGGTAGGTCTCATCGACACAGGCCATGCTGCTTGTTTCCGCGGTACAGACCGGTGCACCCGTGGCAGGGTCAGGGATAATAAATTTCCCGTCATTGTCAGTATAAGCCATATCCAGCATACTCCCTGAATTATCAAGGATGAGCAGCAGATTGGCATCAACCCCGGCACTGAGAAAGGGGGGAATCCCCACACCTTCCGAACATACATCAGCCTGTGCGATTGAAGAAAAAAAACAGCCGCTCACTGTGATCGCTAAAGAGACCGACAAAAAACATTTTAACAAATAACGCATAGTGTTCCCTCCCTGTTATGCACAGGACTAATAGACACATTCTTCTGCCGGACTAGTAGCAAATTTGTTATCAACCCGATAGCGAAGACAGATTGCGGTTCGGCTGTTACGCAGGCCAATACGCTCCACCTTTATATCGTAGGTCAGATAAGCCCCTCCATCAGCTATATTTTTTGCCAGGTCCTCATACCCGGCAAGTTGGATGAATGACGAACCAGCCACTGCCTTAAGAGTACCGTTAATACGACCATTGGTATGAGGCTCGCCAGTTGCATAACCGGCAGGATAATAAAAGTCACGATTATCATCGGCCGCCATAGATATCTCGGTAGTACTGTTATTTTCCAACCAAAAATTTAATTTGCCATCAAACACAATATCACCGTCAAGTGAACTGTCTTCGAATCCACTGATGCAGTTAATATTGTGCTTGATCAAGGCAAGTCCATTTTCCGTACCGCCATCAGCCTGATAAAAAGCCTGGTTATGCAATGCCTCGTTGACAGCCATCTTCTCCTCAAAAATTGACGTGGTGACACTGGCGGTTCCAAGCAGCGTCACAACAACGAGCAGCAGAAGCGCCCAGACCAGGATAAAGCCCTGTTCATTGACAGCAATGTGTTGTTTCATGGTATCCTCAAAATTCTTCAGTTATAAAATAGTCATGACTATACAGGGGAGCCCCATTAGCAAGGGTTCCTATCCCCCCTTTTCGGACCACATGCACTCGTATCTGCTTCACATCTCTGAGCACCGAAGTTTCTGCAGCAGTTCCTTCGGCAATATTCCAGGACACTGAATATATTTCACTGGCGGATGAAGCATTTTGCTTAAAGCCATCATTCAAAACATATATCACCCCATCGGCATTGGCCTCAAGGTCACCAAGCCCGTCAACACCATATGAACCACCGTCTCCATCGTCTCCATTGGCATAATCGGTGAAAGCAGGGTCATCATAATCTTTTCCAAGCAGTTCTTCGATTTGATAGGTCGCCCAATTTGCTGAAGTAGAGACCCGGTTGGCCAGAGCATTGGATTTAGTGGCATGAAGTTGCATTTTGTAGCAACCGAGGACACCCACAACGAAGATGCTCATGGCTACCATGGCCTCAATGAGGCTGAATCCCTCATCATCCATTGCTGTCATCCGAAGTTTTCTTGACCAGTTTAGCATTTATTCTACCCCCTCAAATTCCTGCATTGAACCACCACACTCATCAATCTCTTGTAGCCGCTGCCTGCATCTGGCTCACCTGAAAAAACTGTCCCTCCACCTTCAAGTGGCGGACGATAGATGGTGGAATCCGTCCTGCTAAAGGCTGACGGTCTTACACTACCCAGGATGATAATCTTGACTGCCTGTATCTTGTCCAGGGCTTTGTCGTCGGTGATGTCGTGGTGTAAGGCAATTGCGTCAGCATCACTGGCCCATACCAGGGTTCCGGTCTTATCTTTATACTGATATTCAAAACGTAGTTGATCAATATTTTCAGCCAGAGGTACGTTGTTTCCGGCCCCTACCTTCCTCCCTATGGCAAGAATCCCGTCACCATAAGAATCATAATGATCATAGCTGATTATCCGATCTGTTTCAAAAGAACCATTACCATCATCATCTTCCCAATAATTAAAAGCCAGACTCTTCTCACTGGCGTCGCTAAATCCGGCTCCTTTGCGTTCAGGGTCAAAACCGGCAAGACGTATTTCAGAAGCCATAACCTGGGTGGCCCCCCTGATATTTTGCTGGATTTCAGCTATTGCATCCTGGCGGTTGTAACTTTTATTCTGACCGGCAAAAGTCATGGCAAAACCAGCCAGCAGCAATCCGGCAATTGCCATATATATTATGGTTTCCAGCAGAGTTACTCCGTTCTTATTATTCAACGGGCGCCCAGCTGTCATTATACCATTAAAAAATGTAGCCATGAAGGTACCTTGGTTAAGTTAAAAATCAGAGTACAGTTGATCTCACATGTCCGGCATTGGAAAGAGATAATCCTAAAACCAGGGAGGTTGTAGCCGAACGGACTGTTACAGTCCCTTGCCCTGTCAGGGGAAGACCTCTGGAATTAAATCCTGAAATCCCATCTGTAAAGTTATCTGTAAAAGAATTGCCGGGACGAAGTTGTTTGCTCAAAAGGATTAGTTCATTACCATTTTGCACATTATCACCCGAGGTATCTCCCCCTGCACCATTATCCAAAAAGACGGTATACTTTCCGGGAGCAGGGTAGTTAAAAAGAATAGTGACGTTTTCACTACGTTTGACCGCCTCGCTTTGGGCATGTTTAAAAGCGGAATAGACATCACGAGCGTCAGAACGGACACTCGACTTGGCCTTCATAGAGAGTAGTGGCGGTGTACCGAGAGCAGTTATAATGCCAATAATGGCGATCACAACAACAAGTTCAATCAAGCTGAATCCGTGACTCCCCGAACCAGGCTGAAAGAAACCAGCTTTTTTTTCTTTAGTTCCATGGTCTGTTTTTTTTTCCATTCCTACATACTCACAGGGCAAGGTAAATTTTAGTGTCGAGATGGATCTCTGAATATATAATAATGAGAGTGTAACAATGCGGCACTCAGTTCAGTCCCCCTGAGGGGTATAAGTACCTTCGTGGTAGAAGCAACTCATTGATTACAAGTCAATTTCCCATGTTTATTGTTTTTTGACGGCTTTTCAGTAATAAGCTACTATAAAAATTTACTCGTGAAAAAGTATGCAATATACGTTCCACCATATAACAGCAGCACGCAAACACAGATTTTTTAGATACAATATAAATTAGATACGACACGAGACATTATTACCATAAACGACCTACCAGATCCCATTGACATAAAAAAACTAAAAGTTATTAATATATCCAGACAATACTATAAAAAAATTTTACACCTCCCTCCCGCGAGACATCTACGCTTTATCCGGGGACACGTTACCATTTCCTTTGCCATCCCCACCTATTCAGATAGAATCAATATCACTATGGCAAGAATGAAAAAAATCGTTGTACCAGAATATCCACATCATATTGTTCAGCGAGGCGTACGCTCTATGGATATCTTCTTCAATAAAGATGACAGACACGAATACCTGCGACTGCTCAAAGAACAAGGACAACGATTTGGAGTACGCTATCTTTCTTACTGCCTCATGAATAACACGTCCACCTGATCGCCATCCCTGAAAAACCAGAAAGCCTGGCACGGGCAGTTGGGGGATCGCATCGACGATATACCCGAATGATTAATTTTCGTGACAATGTCAGGGGGTTTTTATTTCAGGGACATTTTTACTCTTGCCCGGTTTATACTGATGAATATCTTCCGGCAGGTGTACGATATGTAGAACGTAATCCAGCACGAGCGAACATGGTAGCACTCCCCTGGGATTACCAATGGTCAAGTGCCAGATATCATGTTGGTTTGATTAGCCGCGAACCTCTTGTTACCCACTCACCACTACTCCCCGCATCTAATGATTGGCAACGCTTCCTGTCTACCGAATCCGACATAGATCTCAAACTGCAGGAAAAGAGTCGTACCGGGAGACCATTTGGTCCAGATAAATTCTATGATATCGTAGAGAATATTACCGGAAAAAATGCACGACCTAACCTGCCTGGTCGGCCAAAGAAACAGTAAGCTGTCCCCGAATAAAGAAGTACACCTTTCCTTTCATGACATACTAACCCCGGTGATGGACGGGAAAGCCGGGATAAGTACCTTGGTGGTAGAGGCAACTCATTGCTTATAAATCAACTTTCCAAAGTTCTTGTTTTTTTTGACAGCTTTTCAGGAGTAAGGTACTAACACCGGTAAACGGTAAGTGAGGCCGGCACTCTTTTCAGTACCCCCTCGAGGGGTGTAAGTGCCTTGTTGGTATATCCAACTTGCTAATGTTAAACGAACTTTTCATTTTCTTGTTTTTTATGACAGCTTTTGAGGAGTAAGGCACTAACAGATTATTTAACCGATCAGGTTGTTGAAAAAGGAAGATAGCTGGATCAGTTCACCAGTATTGGATCACACCGGCACCATTGGTAATTTTACGAACCCTGTAAATCTCATATAAATATCATGCTCTAAAAATATTTTTTTTTAACCAACTAAAATCACTTGCTATATCAACTATATCTTAGTAACAGTTACTTTTAATAATATGTCCATATAGGACTATCTATATTTATTACTGACGTTAAAAATCGATATTCATCTACAGGAGGTTTGCAGTGATACAACTTGGTAAAACAATATCTACGATTTCTTTTCTATCTTTACTTGCATCGACTGCGTGTTTTACATCAGCAGTTGCTCAAGAAGATGCCAGTCTTTTTCCACCCAACGCTGAACCCGGCAAATGTTATGCTAAGGTTCTGATTCCAACAAAATACAAAACCGTCAAGGAAGAAGTAATTAAACACGAAGCATTTGAAAAAATCGTCATCATTCCCGCACAGTGGGGTTCGGAAGAAAAAAAAGTTATTGTCAGGGCGGCTACTGAAAAACTGGAAATTATCCCGGCTACGTTTAAAACAGTAGAAGAAAAGGTTGAGATAGTAACTCCTTCTGTCAAGGTTGAGACTATAAAGCCTGTCTTTAGTTCAGTTGAAGAAAAAATTATCGATAAGCCAGAGCGGACTATTTGGAAAAAAGGTAGTGGTCTTCTGGATCAGGTTGAAGGTACAACTGGAGACATCATGTGTCTTATCAACGAACCTGCGACCTATAAAACGATAAAGAAACAGGTTCTCAAAACTCCTGCAACAGTCAAAAAAACAGATATTCCCGGCAAATATAAAATTATCAAGAAACAAGTTGTTGACAAGCCGGCCGAGGTGATAAAAATCCCGGTTCCCGCTAAATATGTGACAGTTAAAGTAAAAAAACTGCTTGCTCCGGCCCAGGTAAACCATGTTAAAATCCCTGCAGAACGACAGACCATCACTAAACGTGTCAAGCAAAGTGCTGAAAAAATGTCATGGCGTCCGGTTTTATGCGAAACTAACATGACCAGGAATGTTATTCGACAAATTCAGAAGGCTTTACTGGACACAGGCTTTGATCCCGGTCCGATTGACGGGTCTATTGGCGGTGGAACTCTCAAAGCACTTGACAGGTTTCAAACCAAAAACAAACTGGCTCGAGGTGGTATTACCTACGAAACCCTGAAAGCATTGAATATTACGATATAAATGATACGTTAATATGAACTTATCGCCCTGCGGGCGGGTTTTAAAAAGAAAATATCGAATATCGAACAGGTAAGCGCAGACTCCGAGGAATGTCGAACCGCAGAAGGGGAAGAGCCCTTGATCCGTCGTCTTTTATTCCGATCGATATTCGATATTCCTTGTTCGATATTCGATATTCATTTTTTT
>JAYEOK010000236.1:0-9527 GCA_034722915.1 Thermodesulfobacteriota bacterium
GTGCAGGGGCCTATGGTTTTACCATGGCTTCCACCTATAACTCCAGGCCGCGTGGAGCTGAAGTGATGGTTTCTGGCGATCAGTTTAAAGTTATTCGCGCACGTGAAACAAGGGAATCACTGATTCAAGGTGAGAGTATCCCTGAGTTTTAGTGCCTTATAAATTCTTTTCGTGTTTTTTTGAAAAGAATTTGGTGAAGGCACTTATGCCGGCTTACCGTTCATCACCGGTGTTAGTGCCTTACTCCTCAGTTCTTGTCACAAAAGACAAGAAAACGGAAAATGTTTTTAAAGTTAATAGATTGGACATATCACCAAGGTACTTATGCCGGCTTTTCTTACCGTTTACCGGTGTTAGTGCCTTACAGAATATTTTCTTGCTTTTTTGTGACAGCTTTTCAGGGGTAAGGTACTCAGTATGAATATTGAATTTCCTGTAACCTTTGCCAAAATGAGTGGCACAGGGAATGATTTTATTGTCATTGATCATCGAAGGCCGCTGGTGCCTGAAGATGAGCAGGCAGAGTTTGTCCACAGAGTGTGCCGTCGTATGTTTTCTGTCGGTGCAGATGGAGTGATCTTTCTTGAACACTCAGACAAAGCTGATTTCAGCTGGCGTTTCTATAATGGAGACGGATCTCTTGCAGAGATGTGTGGTAATGGTGCCAGATGTGCTGCCCGCTTTGCTCATGCCCGTGGGATTGCAGATAAAAAAATGTCTTTTGAGACTCTGGCAGGAATTATTGAGGCCGAGGTGTTGGACGACGGCGATGAGGTGAGTCTGCTGATGACCACGCCTTTTGATTTTCGCAGCGGCCTGGAAGTAGAACTTGGCGGCACGACACAGACATTATCGTTTATGAACTCCGGAGTGCCCCATGCCGTGCTTTTCATGGATGAGGGAGCAGATATTCCCGTGAAGGACTGGGGCCATGAAGTCCGTTTTCATGATCTGTTCCAGCCAGCCGGAACCAATGTGAATTTTGTCCAGCCCATGGCTGAAGGCGGAATTCGAGTTCGTACCTACGAGCGTGGTGTGGAGGATGAAACCATGGCCTGTGGTACCGGGGCTGTGGCTGCTGCCATATTTGCAGCAGGTAAAAAAATTGTTTCGTCACCTGTTACTGTCACCACCAGTGGCGGTGATAAGTTGACCATTATTTTTGATTTGAATCAGGATGGGATTGCAGAACATGTGTATCTGCAGGGTCCGGCAAGAATTATTTATATTGGCCAGTTAACGGCCGAGTCGTTACTATAAAAAAAGAAATAAATAGAAAGAGCCAGGAGGCATCATGGAAAAGTATCACGGCGCCATAGTCGCAATTGTCACCCCGTTTATCAATGATGAACTTGATGAACAGGGTTTGGTCGATCTTATCGAATTTCAGATCGCCGGCGGAACCCACGGGATAGTTCCCTGTGGTACAACCGGTGAGTCAGCGACCCTGGATTTTGATGAGCATAAGCGGGTCATTGAACTTACCGTGAAGACTGTAAATGGTCGTGTTCCCGTTATTGCAGGAACAGGTGCCAACAATACCAGAGAGGCCATTGAACTTACCCAGAGTGCCAGGGATAGTGGCGCTGATGCCGTGCTTTCTGTGACTCCGTATTACAACAAACCGAGTCAGGAAGGGCTGTATCAGCATTTTAAAGCTATTTCCGAGGTCGTGGATATTCCCACTTTTCTTTATAATGTACCGAGTCGGACTGCAATTAATATGTTGCCGGAAACTGTAGCGCGTCTGGCTGCGATTTCAAATATCATTGGTGTGAAAGAGGCCTCAGGCTCTTTGCAGCAGGTTAGTGAGGTGATCAGGCAATGCCCGGATGATTTTATTATTCTTTCAGGTGATGACTTTACATCCATGCCCACAGTGTTAGTTGGTGGAAAAGGTGTTATCTCCGTCACCTCCAACGTGCATCCTCGTGGAATGGCCGATCTTATGGAAGCGGCACTTGCTGGAGATATAAAAAAGGCAAATGAGATTCATTATAGTCTCTTTCCTTTGATGACCTCCATGTTTTCTGCACCCAATCCTGTTCCAGCAAAGAAAGGTGTGGAACTCATGGGTAAAATTAAAGATGGCTTGCCTCGTCTGCCACTGACAGGGATAGACGATAAAGCTTTGCAGACTGTGACCGGAGCCATGAAAGACGCAGGTCTTTTGTAAAAAGATAGCTGAAGGAAAAAAAGAAATGATTAATGTAATTGTTGCAGGCGCTGCCGGAAGAATGGGGCAGCGCATTGGATATATGGTTTCAGAGCATCCTGAACTTAACTATGCCGCAGCCTTTGAGGCTCCTGGGAACCCTGCAATAGGACGTGATCCCGGCGAAATGGGTGGTTGGGGCAGCGCAGGTGTTATCATCGAAGAAGGGCTTGAAGCTGTGATTGATAAAGGTGATGTGATTATTGATTTCACCTTTCACAAGGCCACCATGGAATTTGCAAAGGTGGCAGCAGCGCATAAAACAGCCATGGTTATCGGCACTACCGGTCTTTCCGCCGAGAATCTGGAAGATTTGAAAACTCTTGCTGCTGATTTTGCCTGTGTGCAGGCACCGAACATGGCGGTGGGTGTGAACGTGCTCTTCAAACTTGCTGCTAAAACCGCTTCCATTCTGGGAGATGATTATAATATTGAGATTGTTGAGCTGCACCATAACAAAAAAAAGGATGCACCATCAGGTACTGCCCTCAAACTTGCTGAAATGGCAGCTTCCGGGGTAAACAGAAACCTTGCGGAAGTGGGAGTCTATGAGCGAAATGGAATGATTGGTGAGCGCACTGTTGAAGAGATTGGTGTGCAGACCGTCCGTGGCGGTGATATCGTGGGTGAGCACACCATCTATTATTGCGGTCCCGGAGAGCGTCTCGAAATCACTCATCGTGCCCACAGTCGTGATAATTTTGCCCAGGGAGCAGCCAAGGCCGCAGCCTGGGTGGCTGGAAAAGAGCCCGGGCTTTACACCATGTTTGATGTCCTTGGACTGCAGGATCTGTGATGCCTTGCTCCCTGTTTACCGGGGCTAGGGATTGAGCAGGAGAACACGGGTATGGATTGGGCTGGGATCAAACCTTGGTGACAGTCAAACCATCCTGCAACAAGCCTGGCAGGATCTGGGGCAGGAAGAAACAATAACGCTCATCATTCTTTCCCACCCTTATGTTACGGAACCCGTGGGAATGGAAAGTGAACATCATTTCCTGAACGCTGTCGGTATCCTCGAAACACCCCTTGCACCTGAGTCACTCCTCACGCTTCTGCAGCAGGTGGAACGGGGATTTGGCCGCAACAAAAAGACAGGATTGGACGGATATCAGGATCGCCTGCTGGATCTTGATCTTCTCTATTATGGTGATCAGGAGCGATCTGTAAGTGATCTGATATTACCCCATCCCCATATCGCAGACAGGCTTTTTGTCCTGGCACCTCTTACAGAGATTGATCCCGACTGTTGCCATCCTCTCACAGGGAAGAGTGCTGAGAGCATGCAGCATGAGCTGTTGCAACGAATGGAAAGTGGTGAAATAGCTTTTCAAGAGATTAATCGTGATACCTGGCGTTAAATATCAATCGACTTTTTCAAAAATTTGATAGTATACTATTCTTGTGAGTCCTATAAAATTAGTTGTCATAGCCATACTCCTGTACATCGGTTACAGACTGCTGATCGGTGACTCGAAAAAGAAGAAGGTACGCAAAGAGAAACAGTCTGCTCAGGAGATGCAGGGGGACGACTCAATTACAGATGTGCTGGTTGAAGACCCTGTCTGTCACAAACTGGTTCCCAGGCAGCAGGCCATTCGCCTGAAACATAAAACCAAAGAAGAAATTATTTATTTTTGCAGCGAAGAATGCTGTAAACAATTTGTTAGTCAAGAAGGAGACAAAGAATGAAGTTTTTTATAGACACTGCCAATCTCGAACAGATCAAAAAGGGTGTTGAGATGGGTATGGTTGATGGCGTAACCACTAATCCTTCACTCATTGCCAGAGAAGACAAACCATTTGAGCAGATTTTAAAAGAGATCGTGGCTGTTGTGGATGGCCCTATCAGTGCTGAAGTCGTGAGCCTTGAAGCAGATGGCATGGTTGAAGAGGCCAAGGTACTCTCAGCGATGAGTGATAACATCGTGATTAAGATTCCCATGATCATTGAAGGTATTAAGGCTGTTAAACAGTTGACCGCCCTTGGCATAAAAACCAACGTCACCCTGATTTTTTCTGCTGCCCAGGCGCTTCTTGCAGCAAAGGCAGGCGCTACCTATGTCAGTCCATTTGTTGGGCGTCTTGATGATATCGGCACTCCTGGAATGGATCTGGTGAATGAGATTATGTCTATATTTCGTAACTATGGAATGCAAACAGAGGTGATTGTTGCAAGTATCAGAAGCCCGCAGCATGTTATGGAATCTGCTGCCATTGGAGCTGATATTGCTACTATTCCCCTGAAAGTTATTGAACAACTTGCAAAACATCCACTCACCGATATCGGTATTGAACAATTTCTGGCTGATTGGGACAAACGGACAAAATAGGTTTTACAGTGGGTTGACTTATGGGGAAAATCGCTGGTTTTTTGAGTGTACTTGCCGGTGTCTTGCTGGTTTTTTCACTGCAGACGGAATTAAAAGCTGAAGTGTATGTCTGCGTGGATGCAGCCGGGAAAGTGCAGTACACCAATATGAATACTTCAGAAAATTGTCGTCTTTTAAGCAAACGAATCGGGATCACCAAAAGACCGGAATATCGTAGCAGTACCCGTCAGCCAATAACTTTTCGTGATCGCAGGAAGGCTACCTCTTCGTCCTATGATCACTATATCAGCCGATCCAGCCGTCGTTATAATGTAGATCCTTTTCTGATAAAAGCCGTGATTAAGACCGAATCAGATTTTGACTGCTATGCTCTTTCGAAAGTAGGTGCTCAGGGACTGATGCAGCTCATGCCGGCAACTGCAAGGGAACTTAAGGTTCGAAATCCCTTTAATCCCCATGAGAATATTGATGGTGGGACCAAGTATCTGCGGAATATGCTGGATCTGTTTGATGGAAATGTCTCTCTTAGTCTTGCCGCGTATAACGCAGGGCCAACTTTGGTTACGCGTTTGCAGAGGATTCCGAGAATTCCGGAAACCATCGATTATGTAAGAAAGGTACTTAGGCATTACAAGGGCTACAGAGGGTACCTGCCAAAGTCGCCGGTTCGACTTGCCTCAAATAATAAACAATGAAAGGAACAGATAGAGGCAACGTATGAAGCAACTAATGACCTGGCCAAACCTCCTGACCAGCCTGCGGCTTGTCATGATTCCCGTGATGGTGCTCCTCCTTATGCGGGAACAGACGACTGCCGTTGCCTTTCTGGCCTGGTTTATTTTTTCCCTGGCCGCCTTCACAGATTGGCTGGATGGGTACCTGGCCCGTAAGTTTTCCTGCGAATCAGTTTTAGGAAAACTTATGGATCCACTCGCTGACAAGCTTCTGGTGACTGCAGCTTTGATTATGCTTATTCCCCTGGGCCGCATACCTGCCTGGGTCTGTCTGCTTATTATCAGTCGTGAGATTTTTATCACCGGACTTCGGGGTCTTGCTGCATCTACCGGAAAAGTTGTTGCTGCAGATAATATTGGAAAAATTAAAAGTAATTTTCAATACTTTGGTGCCGGGTTTCTCATCTTCCCGTTGAATCTTCTTCCTATTCCCTACCAGTATGGGATTGGAATGACACTGATTTATATATCTCTTGCCTTGAGCCTCTGGTCTGCTGCCGACTATACATACAAATTGCGCGATATCTTTATTGAAACCTCCTGACCGCCATTTTTCTTGACAGTTCAGCAGGAATTACGGTATTACTCTTTTGTTTATTCTAAATGTGCCGGAGTGGTGAAACTGGTAGACGCACTGGACTCAACCCAACTTTTTGCGATTTGTTCTCAAACTCCTCTGCAACCCCATGTTTCCGTCAAGTGGTTTTGAAAAGTTTCGCTGTATCAATGCTTTACGCAAAAATGAGTATCTGTAGTGCCATAACGACAAGCGCAATACGACTAACATGCTAGTATTACACAATATCATTCTCTAGGGTCACAAAGTTGGGTCAAAATACCTGTAGTTGCTCTAAATTATCTTATCATATTCAATTAGTTGTCTTCTTGGGTATTGTTGTTGGAAGATCCTCTCTGACTCAAACATTTAAAACATTATTGAACCACTCTATAGCTGCTTCTCCGCTTTTTTTAATTACTTTGTTGGGCTCTCTCCCGTGCCTGAGTGTGTTTCTTAAATCATTAAGACTATTAATGTGCTTTTCAAGAGATTCTTTAGATACAATAACATTCATGAAGAGTCCCCAGTTACCTTTAATAATTTTCAAATAATCAAAAATATCACAGAATTCTAGTTTTTTTTCTGGTGAATTAAATGAATCCCTCTCGTAAGGATGTTTACGTATTTGTATATGCACCCTTTCGCGCACTTTCTTAGAAATGTTTTCAGGTATATTGCTATCCCAGTATTCAGTATCATTTTCGGATAAGATAGCATTTATTCTTTTTCGAAATAAATTTTCGGTTTTCGTGATTTTCCCATCTAATTCTTTATTGGGATTTTTGTTTGAAGTTATTGTATTACTATTGTCTCTTCTGGCTCTATTACAATAACGATGAACTAATCTGGCATTTTCGGGTATTGTTTTTCCTCCCCTCCAATAAAAATGTATATGATCAATCTCAGCATCTTCAACAGTCTCAATCTGCTGGTGACAAATGGCACAAACAGATTGTTTTTCCCACAAGTTAAACTTCAATTCCCAAGAGAAAGATCTCGGCTCAGTTTTGGGAGTTCCAATAGTACCTTTTAAGGAAGCCTTCCATATTTCTATTTTGCGGGAGAATTTTTCTTTAGTTCCAGTTCCAGCTCCTGATATTGAAGTAATAAAATCTTTATCATGAACCATCAGCCACATCAATTCTTCTTTTAGGGAATCTTTGTATGGCATTATCTGATTTTGGTCATAATCCGTGAAACCTATCATCAGCACATCAAAGAGTCCTTGATTAATCCTCTTGTCCCTTTTTCCCTCCATATTATCTTGGATTGTATACAGATTAAATGCACGTTCACCAAAAACTGTCTTTACTAAATATGCGGTTTTCTTAAAAACGCTTCGAAACTCGTCAAGTTTTTTTCTATCAGAATTACGATAACTACTCATAAAAGAGTTAAGAAACCCCCTGATGGGTGGTTTGTACTTTAGGTATGTTAATTCATACAAAGAGAAGAATCTTAACGCGAATTCAGCATCTTGCATGCGCCGATGCTCCTTAGATCCAAGAAGAGACTGGAAATCTTTATTTTTAATTATTTCTTTAATGAAATCGTTGAAAGACCCTCTATATATACAGTTTCTTAACTCTTGATCGTTTAACTTTACAGATCCTCTATTCAATCTTTCAAAAATATCAAATCGAACAGATGGGTCAGAATCTTTTAGAATTTTAATTATACGTAACGGGTATTCATCTATCTTCTCTTGAAGGTTTATGTCTATCTCTTGTAGAGCTCTATAGTTTTTATGATTCAATTCTTCGCATATCTCTAAGCCATTTAAGCGGTATTCATTTTTTAAAAAGGTAAAAAATGTCAGTAATCGTTGCTGCCCATCAATCACCACCTCGGTTCCATCTTCTTCTTCTGCAGTGTAAATTGTTGGTATCGGCACATCAAGAAAAACAGACTCTATAAGCCTACTTTTAATTTTAGTATTGTTTTTCCAGACGAAGTTCCTTTGAAACTCAGCTCGTGGTATTAGCCTTCCTTTCTCAATCCTTTCACATAAGTTTTTGATTGTAGGGTCACTCGCTTGTGTACGGATATTTCTCAAAAGATGAGTCAGAACATGGTTTTTTTCCAGACTACTTTTCATCAGTATTCTCCAGATAAAAGAAAATATGTAATATCAATCAATACCTTCGCCACTAAGCAGCCATCTTCGCTACATGAATCCGCCCCAGCACGGGAATCTTGTTAAATAGCTGAGTAATATTAATAGGTTTTGTGTTTTTGGGAAGTGTTTTAAATAGCTCCTGTGCATAACGAAGCCCATGATGGCGGGCTTTTAGGTCAAGGATACTTTCTTCACCTGATCTCTCCAGCATTGCTTGGGAGACATTGACCATCCACAGAGATAAGTTGGCAGAATTGAAGACGGATTGTTTTTTAATGACCATGAAATCTTCCAGGCCCCAGTGCTGTTTTGCATCACGGAAATTGAATTCAATCTGGAATCTCAGGCGATAGTAGTCAATAACGTTTTGCCATTCAAGCTCGAGATCAGTGCTAAATAAGATGCCTCGAGCGACTTTACCCGTCTTTACGTTTGTTTTGCTGATGATGACCACGTTCAAAGGATCTGCAAACTTCTTGTGTACCACATTGAGCTGATAGATGCGGGTATGTATGTGCTTCCTTGTCTCGTCAGATTTCAGATTGGCCGCGGGAAGATTGCTGTAATTAATTCTATTACCATAAATCGGTGGTCTTCCTTTGCCGGAATAAATTCCATTCCACACAAAATACAGGGCAGAGTTGTTGCGTAATTTTGAGATGAGATGCAAACAAACCTGTTGGGACATTTGAACTGCCGCATTGTTTCCAAATGCACCGTCATAGACAAAGTAAACCGGATGTATTGTGTCCCCAATCAGCTTTAAAAGTTTTTGCAGCATGGCCAGCACTTGTGTCATTTCAGCATTGAGTTCAACATCCCGATGATTCTTGTTTTTTGAGCCTCGAGGCCTACCTCTACCACGTTTTCGTTTTTTAACTTTCGATGACGCTGCTTTCTCAGGCTTTAACTTTGGTAGAATTTGCTCTACCAGCATTGGCCATGATGATCGCTTCTCGACATCCAGCAATGACAGGGTTTGAAAGGCAATCCCCGGAACTGCACGTGAGTAAATGGAAGAAAAAAATCTGCCAAGACCAAAGGTCTCCTTGCCTGCCTTGGTGACCGTTGTGCCGTTGTGGCATCACCGGCAATAAGAATGACACCAGCATGCCGTTTCAAAAATACTTTGGCTACCGCCCAGTTAAGGGAACTCCAGGGGATGTCTTTTGTAAAAAAACGTTGAATCGTAAGATAACTACCTCCTTTCCCCTCAGCCCAACGGCTGATGCCAAGCATAGTAATTCTACCAGTCATCATCAGTAATGTTTGACTGATTACCTGAAGCTGGCGGTAAGTGGTTGTATCAAGAAGAGGATGCAAACAGTTTAAGATCGTGGTAATTTCATTCATGAGCAGTTGTTGTTTGTTTTTATATGCTTTGTTGTGATTGCATATTCTTAACAACTGCTCTTTTTTTAGCCAAATTGTAACTATACTCTCTTGAATTAACATAAAAAAACAGACCAACATACGCTTTTTTGAAAATGTATTCTAAGTACGCACCATCAATTTTCTTATTTTGGCGAAGGTATTGATGATGAAGCTGGATTTTAATCAACTTGAT
>JAYEOK010000237.1:0-9472 GCA_034722915.1 Thermodesulfobacteriota bacterium
CCAGAAATCTTCTTTTTCTGCGCCACACTTTGGACAAACCCATTTCTCCGGTACTTTTTCCCAGGGGGTTCCCGGCTCAACGCCGTTTTCATAGTCACCTTCTTCAGGGTCATAGATGTAGCCGCAAGCAAGGTGAGGGTCAAGTCTCATCTTGACACCATGTTACTTCCAAGCTACACTTCCCCTTATTATGAGCAGACCATTACGAATAGAATATTCCGGTGCCTGGTACCATCTTATGAATCGTGGTCGCAGGGGTGATATCATTTTTGCGGTGCAAAATGACCGTGAGATATTTCTTGCCCTGCTTCAGGAAGCAGCCATTCTTTGGAATGTCAAAATCGCAGCGTACTGCCTGATGGATAATCACTATCACATCCTTGCTCAAACACCACAAGGCAATCTGGCCCGTTTTATGCGTCATTTGAACGGCGTTTATACTCAGCGCTTTAATCGTCTTCACGAATATGATGGCCAGCTTTTTCGAGGTCGTTATAAATCTGTACTTGTCGCCGAAGACAGTTACCTGCTTGAGTTAGTGCGCTACATTCACTGCAACCCTGTTCGTGCCGGAATGGTTGACAATCCCGACCAATACCTCTGGAGTAGTCATCATGGCTATCTGTCATCAGCAAAATAATGGAACTGGCTGCATAAGGATTTTATTTTGGGGATGATAACTGAAGGGAGTATAAAAAAGCAAAGACAGGCAGACTGTACATTTATGGGACAAGAAGAGAGCGATAATATCCTTACCCTCTTTGAACAGGAATGCTGGCCAGCCTTTCTTGGTGGAGAGAAGTTTGTTTCATGGGTAAAGGCAACTTTCTCACAACAGAAGCAAGATCGACAAGTTCCTGAGTCTTTTCAACTTGCCCCTGATCGCAGCCTGATCATCAGGGAAGTTTGCCAGTTTTATAACGTATCCGAGCAGGATTTGCTCACCGCACGACGTGGCCGCAGTAACGTGCCCAGAGATGTTGCCATATATCTTTGTCGAGTATTGCGAAATGATACTCTCAAGAAAATCGGGACGAATTTTGGCATGACAGGATACGGTCCTGCTGGTAATGCTGTTAATCGAGTGAAAAACAAGATGTTAAAGAATAGAGAACTGGGACAGGAAGTTGAGAAAATAAAAAATCGCCTGTACAACAGCAGGAAATCGCTACAGTGAGAATTATCCCCGTTTCTCAGATGGCCGGAGGAAGTATTGTGCAAGATTATAATTGGGACATGAAACCAAATAAAAATAAGGCGGTCATGCTTGCCCGCAGGCAACTATCAGAATTCGTCTATGATGCGGTAAACCTAGAGGGTATAAATTTTAGCTTACCTGAAATTCAAACCCTTCTTGAAGGCATAACTGTTGGCGGTCACAAACTGTCAGATCAGCAAATAGCGCTAAATCAGGCTGGAACATGGCAGACTATCTTTCATTGGCTGGAAAATGGTGAGTTTGAGCTTTCTGTGGAAAAAACATGTGAACTCCATGCAATAGCTGCAAAAAATGAAGCCCTGGAATGGGGTCATTTTCGTTCAGGGGGAGTCACTATAGCCGGTACAGAGTACATGCCTCCTGAGACTCATAAGTTGCCCGGTTTATTTGAAGCGATGAAAGAAGAGGCATTGAGCCTCACGGATATTTATGATCGGGCTATTTTTGTTTTTCTGACCATGGCAAGAATGCAGTTTTTCTATGATGTGAATAAGCGCATGGGACGTTTTATGATGAATGGTCTATTGCTCGATGCAGGATACCCTGCTATCAATCTTCCTGCAAAACGACAATTAGAGTTTAATACTCTTATGCTGACTTTTTACACATCAGGAGAACAACAACCTGTGAATTCTTTTTTAAGAAGCTGTTTGGATAAAAGGGTAATACAAATCATGCTCGAATAAATAGAAAGAATATCGGTCAGGCTTCATTATGACACTTTCCGAGCCCTTACTTGCATTATAGCAACATCCCTTATTTTGAGCACGAGAACAGCATTACGGATGGAATCGCCCAGTATCTGGTATTATTTTGTCCGCTATTATTGTGATAAAACCGTGATAGTTCCTTTTCTTTCAACTATTTTTAATAGAGATAGCCAAGAAGAAAAAGAGGGCGCCGAATATCGTCGATCTCATCACCATGTGATAAGATAATTTTTCGATCCACTTTTATCCCTTTAAACTGCGAACGACCTTTTCCTTTCCCACCTACTTCAAGAACAATATCTCCCTGTTTGTCTCGTACCAGGAAATCTGGAGTTTTACTTCCTCTGGTACTTTTGAGATAATGAAACTCAATAGATGCGCCTGCTAACATTTCAGCAAAGAAATCCTCACGTAACCCCCCGATGACATACTCATATTCGTTGTAGAGGAGACGGTAAGGTGGGCAAAGAAGCACTTTTGGCTCGCGCATGACACCTGCTCCCTTGGGGAAGATTACATGGGTGACCAGAGCCTGTGTAAGGATATTCAGGTAGGATTCAGCTTTGTACTTTGTGATTCCGACATTTCTGGAAATGGAAGAATAGTTTATGCCATCGACAGTTGATTTCCCTATGAACTTGAGCATTTTCTCAATTATTGGAAGTTCTTCCACTAAAATCGGCATAATAGATGGAATATCGCGGCTAATTATTTTTTTCAGAATATTGCCAAGGAGAGGAATGGGATCGGGTTCGTCGAGTGCAAAGGGCAGAATACCGCCACGAAGGTAGTCGTCAAATAGATAGCCGTGGCGCAGATGGTCGCCGGTCCAGTTTTGTTCGATAATATCCTGCATGCTGAGAGTCGGCAGTAGGACATCGTTGTTGAAGTAGATGTATTCTCGAAAAGAAAAGAGAGGCAGTTTCAGGATATGAACACGACGGGACAGGTCATAGGCAGATTGGGCGATTGCCAAAGCCACTGAACTTGTGAATATGATATTTAATCCCAGGGAGTCGTATGTTTTTTTGAGTTGAGCATCGTAGTCTTTTTGGAAATGGATTTCATCAAGTAGCAGTAGCTCAATTTTGAGGACTTTCTTTAAATGTTTGGCAATTTGAAAAAGATCTTCCGAAGTGATGGTGTCTACGGAAATATAGAAAGTGTTTTCCTGTTCAATCGATAGCTGTTTGAGTAAAACAGTTTTGCCGGCTCCACGAGGCCCGATTATGCCGGTAAAGTGCTTCCCAGACGATTTTTGAAGGGTGCTGTAGAGCAGACGCTTACGATCGTATCTTTTTCCCTCTTGCCTGGCCAGTTGGTCTAGTTCGAGAAGGTAATTTATGTCCATGACATCCTTCCTGTACAATTGTGTATGTTTGGAAAATCATTTTACGAAATGATAGGCATTCTGTCAAATGAGTTTGTGAAATGCGCATTTGTGGGAAGCCTTAGCTTTTGCTGCGTTAAAAGACGGTATGCCCAAATAACTTTTCCGTCGTTATTTCTTTTCAACTGAGGGGATTCGGATCACAGACCTGCACGACCTTAACCGCAACAGGCCGGGCAGCATACGCTGTCCGGCCTGTTGTTTGTACGAAAAAAAGTGTTTCCAAATACTACATCAGTCAGCTTCCCAGAAATCTTCTTTCTCTGCGCCACACTTTGGACAAACCCATTTTTCCGGTACTTTTTCCCAGGGGGTTCCTGGCTCAACACCGTTTTCATAGTCACCTTCTTCAGGATCATAGATGTAGCCGCAAGGACATTCCATTTTCTGCATACCAGTTCTCCTTTTTTTTATGTTGTTAATATATGTGAAACTACGAATTTTAATGCTTACCAGAAATAGCGATTTTGTGAAATAAAATTGAGCATAATCCGACAATTCTCTCCAAGGCCACTTAAATCAGTCGCAATTGTCGGGTTTTATACCCTGCGGGCATATAAACTACGCTCGATCCAACCTACAGGTAAGGAAGTGCAGTCTTGTGTAGGTTGGGTTGTAGCGGTCAACAACACGGGATTTGTTGGGTTACGCTCACGTTCTCTTCCTCTCTAACTTCCCGGGCCATCTCAGATCCGCGTAACCCAACAATCTACCGTGAAGTAATCGCTACAACCCAACCTACGCTGTTATACCGGCTTAGCGTTCACAGTATCAATAGAGGGGAGGGAAGCTGTGTTGGAAGGCTTGCCGAGCCCTTATACCGGTTCGCAGTTTAAAACAGAAGAAAGTGTTTTGTGTAATTCAGCAAAATCAAACGGCTTGCTGATAGCTGCCGCAAAACCATATTGTTCAAAATTCTCCATTACAGGGTCGAGGGGATCCCCGCTGGAGACAATTGCAATAACATTCCTGTCAAGTTGAAATAAAATCTGAACAGCATCGGCTCCTCCCATTCCATGGGGAATGGTCAGATCCATCATAACCACGTCAAACTGTTTTTCAGTATTCAGATTAGCACGATACAGCCTGATCGCTTCATCTCCATCCACAGCCACTTCAACTTCATACCCTGTCAGGATGAGCATCTGTTGGATAAGTTCCCTGATATCCTGGTGATCGTCCATCACAAGCACTCTTCCCCTGCTGTTTACGAGAGGATGGCTCATTTGATTGCCCCTGTCATACTCCACATTCGGCTTTGAATCAGGTGATGCAAGCAGATAGAGAGTAACAGTGGCGCCATTATTTTCCTGGGAAATAATAGAAATGAATCCTTTGTGACGTTTAATGATAGAATGAACTGTGGCCAGACCAAGTCCACGTCCTTTGTTGCTGTCACGGGTACGGGTGGTAAAATAGGGATCAAAAATTTTATCGATAATAGCAGAAGAGATTCCATGTCCGGTATCAGTTATGGTGGTTTTGACATAATGCTTTGCCTTAAGCTCTGCAATCTCATCATTATTCTGAAAATTTGAGCAGTTGATAAAAATATCCCCGCCAGCGACCATGGCTTCCTCACAGTTTTTTAAAAGACTTCTTATTACTTTGCTGATTTGCCTGCTATCGACCTCAGTCTGCCAGAGTGCATCCTCAAATTCATACTGGATATGTACGGAATGTTCTGCCAGAAAAGATTCTGCAGACGCCCTGATTAGTAGTGAATCCAGTGATGTCGGATGACAATCGGGGACACTTTCCTGGGAAAAGGTTTGAAGTTTCCTGGTTAAATCTTTTGCCTGTAATGAGGCATTTTTTGCAGGAAGTAAAAATGAGTATGCTGAACTTTCAGGATCAACGCTTGCCATGCTCAGGCTTATATTCCCAAGAATAGCGGTGATTAGATTGTTGAAATCATGGGCAAGGCCGCCTGTCAGGATTTCTATGGATTCAAGCTTCTGGTTTTTCAGGAGCTGCTCCTCCATCTTTTTTCGTTGGCTGATATCGTCAACAATCCAGACGACGCCTTTATTCAGATCAGGGGGGGAATTGTGATCAATGGCTTTTCCTGATATCAGGCACCATAAAGCCTGACCATCTTTTTTACGCAGTTGATACTCAACCTGAATCTGTTCCCCGGAAACAAGAGGTCCATGAAATTTTTTTCCAGCCTCAATATATCGTTCATCAGATAAATGAAACTGCAGCATGCTTTTTCCCTGCATTTCTTCAGGAGAATTATAGCCCATGAAATCCGCAAATTTCTGATTGCATCGAGTCAGCATTCGATCCCCTTTTAAGAGTATGATACCAACCATGGAGTTTGCAAAAATGGTTTCTATCTCATTGCTACGCTGTTTCAGGTTCAGTTCAGAAATATTCAGGGATTGGATGTGAGTTGCGTTTTTTATGGCAGTGGCAGACAGGTTGGCAAAGATTTCAGCAAGGAGTTGTTCTTCTTCTGAAAAAAGAATTTTGTTGAGAGTGTGGCCAATGATGACACCAAAAAGCTTTTTATTGTGCATCATGGGAACTGCAATGGCTGATTGGATGTTGTTTTGAAAAATAATATCAGGGATTGAAAATCGTTTTTCCGTGTGAAAATCTTCCACCGTTTCAAGCTGTTCACTTGTGAAAACCAGGCCTGGTAAGCCCACTCCCCTGCAGACAGTAAAATTTTTAATCATGGATTCCGGAAAGCCCAGGGTGTCATAAATAACCAGGCCATCCTGAGTATCGTTTACAAGAAACAGAGTGGTAAAGTCGAGATGTAACAGATCTTTAAAAAGATCCAGACAATTGCGGTAAATATCATTGAGAGCAACTGGTGTGCCAAGTTGAGAAGAAAATTTTGCTATTTGTCTGACAACAGCCTGACTTTTGCGGACCTCTTTCTGAGTCTCGACAACTTGATCCTGCAATAGCTTGTTTTCAAGTTTTAATTTTTCGACTGTATCCATAATTATTTGAAAAAGAACAGTATAACAGCGTTGTACTGTAAATATTCGGGTTGAGGCTAAATTTGCGTCAAACCCGGTAATTGTAAATGTTTGGATAGTGCTCCATATTCGTTCGAATCGCCCTGTGAGCAATATTAGTTCATATGTGAACAGGGCGATTCGAACGAATATGGGGTGCTAGCCGAATATTTACGTTGTACTTGGTCGGTTGTTTCCTGATGGGCTGCTGAAATGAGTGCCGGACTCACTTACCGTTTACCGGTGTTAGGATAGCACCGGGTGCAATACAAAAAAGTACAAATAGAACGCCCAGTATTAAATATTTGCCATCTACTGATGAGTTGGCTATGCCGTGTAGGTTGTGGTAGAGCGTAGCGAAACCCAACATTTGCAACTGGAAAAACGGCATTAATGCATTTGTACTTTTCTGTATTGCACTCGATAGCACCTGAATAGTTACAGGAAAATCAGTTTAAGGGCTCATTCAAAAATAAGTTTTCGTCATTATGAGGTGTAAGATGAATGTTTAGGGAAACGACCTGTGATTATTTAACCGCAGGTGCCCCGCAGGAAATGCCCTTGGGGTGCGTAGCCGAGCTACGTTGAGGATTAAATTATTGCATAGCGTTTTTCTAAATGTTTATATTGCGCCTCAGAGTATGAAGTTATTATTGAATGCGCCTTAAGAATAACAAAAAGTTCCTTTTAGTGTCAAATGTAATTGATATTTTTTTTCGTAGGGCATTATATGCTTGATTCCAACATTTTAACACCGGTGATGAACGGTAAGCCGGCATAAGTACCTTATTAGAATATTTTCTTTGAAAAAAATAAGAAAATATTCTGATAAGGTACTAATACCGGTAAACGGTAAGTGAGGCCGGCATAAGTGCCTTGTTGGTATATCCAACTTGCTAACGTTAAACGAACTTTTCATTTTCTCGGAGTCTACGCTTACCTGTTTTTTATGACAGCTTTTGAGGAGTAAGGCACTAATACTCCAGGGGAAAGAACGTTTGCAGAAAGAGCATATTGTGGTAGCCGACATAGTCATTGAGGTGTGGCGGAAACCCATAAAAAGTATCAACCTGGTAATATCCGGGCCGGATGGTCGTGTAAGAATCTCTGTTCCTCATATCACTTCTGATGCTCGGGTACGGCAGGTTGTCATGGATCGTATGGGCTGGATTAGACAACAGCAGGAGCACTTTCGTGCGCGACCGGCAGTTATTATGCTGCAGGCGGCCAGCGGTGAAATGCATTCCCTTTGGGGGAAGTTTTACCAGCTGAATGTGGTTGAGAAGAGTTTTCGTCACCATGTTCGTTTTGATCCTGTCCAGGGAATTTCTCTTCATGTTCGTTCCGGGACTTCAGCAGACAGCCGCCTCCGTTTGCTGGCGGAGTGGTATCGCGGGGAGATGAAAAGGCGTATTCCCGGGTTACTGGCGATCTGGCAGCCACGGGTGGGAAGAAAGGTGAGTGAATTTCGAATAAAGAGGATGAAAACCCGGTGGGGAACGTGTAATATTACTTCGCGCCGGCTCTGGCTGAACCTGGAACTTGCCAAAAAGCCGGAAGAGTGCCTTGAGTATATTCTTGTTCATGAACTTGTTCATTTGCTGGAACGAGGTCATAATAAAAAATTTTATGCGCATATGGATCGATTGTTGCCCCAGTGGCGCAATATCGACCGCCTGTTAAGGGAAATGTAATTTTTTCACCCTAAAGTACCATTTTGAGGGTGTAAATACGAGTTCATCAGATATGTTTATTGATCTATTAAGAAAACGCAGATCCGTTCGAGTTTTTCAGGATAAGGCAGTGGAGCAGGAGAAGGTAGATCTGCTCATTGAAGCCATGCTTCGGGCACCGTCCTCCAGAAGTTTGTACCCCTGGGAATTTGTTGTGGTGCAGAACAAAGAAACCATTGAGGCTTTATCCAAGGCCAAACCGCATGGATCCGCTTTTATGAAAAACGCAAGCCTTGCCATGGTTGTCTGTGCAGATCCTGAAAAATGTGATGTGTGGATCGAGGACTGTTCCATTGCAGCGATTCTTCTGCATTTGGCAGCTACAGACCTTGATCTCGGAAGTTGCTGGGTGCAGATACGTCTGCGGGAGCACGACCAGCAGAAGAGTGCAGAAGCTTATGTCGCAGATATCCTGGGATTGAAACAGGGAATGGTGGTGGAGGCCATTGTCGCCATTGGCTACCCGCTTAAAGAAAGCACAGCCCATCCTGAATCTTCACTGCTGAGGGATCAGGTCAGTTTTGAACGTTACGGTGAAAAAGGATAACAACAAGTGGATATCGGGCATTTTCGTCGTGAATATTTAAAAAGTGGCCTGGAGCAGGGGGATCTTCTGGAAGACCCTGTCGAGCAGTTCAGCCTCTGGTTTAATCAGGCCAGGGATACGGATATCCCTGATCCCAATGCCATGATTTTGGCCACAGTGAGTAGTGATGGGCAGCCCAGCCAGCGAACAGTTCTTCTGAAATATTATGATGACAATGGTTTTGTTTTTTTTACCAACAAAGGGAGTCGCAAAGCAGGTCAGATTAAAGAAAACCCCAGGGTCAATCTTCATTTTGTCTGGCTCGAGCTGGAAAGGCAGATCAGTATTGCCGGGATTGCCGCGCCCATTACTACCAAGGAATCTGCCAGGTATTTCATGAGTCGGCCCCGTAATTCTCAGATTGCAGCCTGGGTATCCAACCAGAGCAGCAGGATTGCTTCACGTCATCTTTTGATGCAGAAATTTAAGGAAATGAAACATAAGTTTTCCCAGGGGGATATCCCTTTGCCATCATTTTGGGGGGGGTATCGGGTTTGTCCTTCATCCGTTGAGTTCTGGCAGGGGCGTGAAAATCGTCTTCATGATCGTTTTTTGTATAGTCGTTCGGCTGACACCTGGAAAATTGAACGTCTTTCTCCATAATATTTTTTTGTCAAGATCCTGGGAGCCCGATTGATATGAGTAAAACCAACCCGGTTCAACCGGAAACAATTCAGTTCACTGGATAAGTGCCTTATCAGAATATGTTCACAAAAAACAAGAAAATATGTAACTTCTCCAAAAGTACTGGTAAGGTGAATTTCCCATAAGTTACATCTGGTTACACTGGTACGCAATGAGACCAAATTAGACTCTCACGAAAACTACCGAATTGCTAACATGCTGAAACGCTGTC
>JAYEOK010000238.1:0-9472 GCA_034722915.1 Thermodesulfobacteriota bacterium
CCCGGATGGACATGGGACGAGGTCCAACCAGACTCATTTCGCCACGTAGTACATTGAACAGCTGCGGCAATTCATCAATACTGGTTTTACGGATGAAAGCCCCAACTCTTGTCACGCGTGGATCATTAGCTATTTTAAAGATGGGTCCCTCGGCTTCATTCAAATGCTCGATCTCTTTTAATCGCTCTTCAGCATCAATATACATTGAGCGCATCTTGAACATAGGGAAATAGCGTTTTTTCAAGCCAACGCGTTGCTGAACAAAAAATACAGGCCCGGGAGAATCTAATTTTATCGCTACTGCGACAATAGCTAGAAATGGTAAAACAACCGGCATTGATAACAATGTAACCGTAAAATCAAAAATACGTTTATTCAGCAGTTGAATATAATCCTGAGCAACGGGTTCAAGAGTTAATAAAGGCGTTCGTCCAATATGGGTCAGAGTGATTCTGGCTACATGAACATTGAAAATATCTGCCATGAAACGCAGTTTGATCCCCTCTGTTTCACAGGCAAGAACAATAGGCTCAGCGTCTTCCAGTAATGATCGTGGGATGGCAATAATTACCTCATCAATGATATGTTTTTTCAAGCAATCACTAATGTTGGCCAGCGAACCAATAACACGTTTGCCGTTTATGGCTTGGCCTACAAGCGCAGGGTCAGGATCAAGGTAGCCAACAACTTCAAAACCCCAGTCTGCCTCCTTTTCGAGGTCACCGACTAAGTCTACAGCTCTTTCTCCTGTACCAATGATTAATACCCTTAATGTGTGCTCTCCACTTGCTACTGCTCGCGAAAAATAACTCTTTACAACAACACGGAGGACGCTAAGAGCGAAAAACTCAACTCCTGCAAACACAATGATTACACTACGACTGACGTATTGAACATTGAAAAAAAACAGAAAGGTCAAAAGGAGTCCAATAGCAAGTGCAACTCCACGAAACACAGCCCATACATACCCCCAATTGGTCATATGACGGGGAAGACGGTATGCCCCGAAATATGACAAAAAGCTGACAAGTAAAACCAATAAAAGAGGCAGGAGAAATAAGTGTGAATAAAAATCTATATTTTCACCCAAATACAAAAGATTTCTTACCTGAAACGAAATGATAAACATTGCAATGGATAGAAGAAGATCAAGATAAAAAACAATTCTATCAAGCTCCATTGAACGATCGTCATACATATATTATTCTCCAAGGTACTTCTGTGAAATCAGGGTATATTTTTTTTATAATGGCGGGTATCCCGGCAAAAAGGCTCCCAAAACAGATTGCTGCTATGTATATAAGAATATCAAGCCAACTGTGCTAAAACAACTAAAAAATCGATTTCCCAATTGGAAAAAACGCCTTACCAAAAAGAGGATAAAGAGGAAATGTCTCCATTATTTCTGCCAGCAATACGCCATTTCATCAACGATTCCAGATCATACTCCGGCTGCTTCAGAGTAGAAAAAAATTAATCTCCCCAAAACAAACTCTGATAAAGAGAAAACGAAAAGGTGTAAAAATTAAATAAAAAATGAAGCATAATACAAGGCCAAAATCGCCTGGAAACTTGTATTAACCAGGAGCAACACATTCCAAGAACAAACAATGGCAATAATGCTAAGCCATATAGGGAATGGCTATGGGCAAATATGGCACTGAGAACAGCAGCCAATCCCCACCAGACACAATTTCTCAGATTATTTTTCAGGAAGAATAATGGACTTCGATATAATATTTCTTCAACAACAGGTGCTATTATAAGAATCAAAAAAACCTGTAATGGATCATTGAAAAAGTGAAGGATAAAAGAGTGAGCTGAAGTTCCTATCCAAGTCTGAAATTGATAGATTTTTTCAATAAATATTGGCGTGATGTATAAACTATGTTTCCCAAAAACAGAAGGGCAGATAAACCAGGAAAAAGAAGAGTCATACCAAAAATAAATAAGGTAATTTTTTACGGCACAGGACAAAGTGACGATAGAGAAACTAACTAATATACACTTCCACATGGGGTCAGGCTTGACAAACGGGCATCAACACGCCACCTCTTTAATTGTATTGATCCTTTCGATCAACTCCCTGTCTTTTTTCATCCTCTTGTCTAGCCGCGAAGCTGCCTGACTTAACCCGGAGAGGTCACGCTTTAGCACGAGACTGAGTTCCATCAGGCTGATATGATCAATATCCCGAACGAGCAACGCTGCCACCGAACGGGGTTCTGATATCCGCTTCTGCCTGCTTCCACTGGATAATTCGTCTAGTTCGATGTCATATTCTTCGCATACTTTCAAGAGTACATGCTCAAGGGTTGTATTGCGAGAAAACTTTTGCGAGGCTTTATGGAGGGCCTCTTCGACAAAACGATCTTCACCGAGTATACGACCTTCTCTATTTCCCTGATGAAATTCTTTTCTATGCCCTTCATCCTTGCCGCCCAGGACAAAATCCCGATATCCCCCTATAGCACGCCGCTTTTCTTTAGCAAATTGCGACAGAACCCAATCAGTTGTCAGCCAGGACACCGGGACTACTCCTAAATAGGAGGCATGACTACTCCAGACATACTGTTCAGGCAACTTGACCATTCCGGCCCGGACAGGATTGTTATGGATATAACGTACAAGTTCCAGAAGATACCTGTCAGCGTCAACCAGCAACGCTTTATAGCGGCCCTGAAAGAGATGGCCCACCTGATTTCTTCGATGGTTTATATAGCGGGTATAGCGAAAACTGACATTCTGAATTATGCGGGACAAGGAAACATCGCCAACCTGGACAGCCAGATGAAGATGATTCGTCATCAAACAATAGGCATGGATACGATGCTTGTATTTTTCTATGCCTTCCTGGAGGAGAAAAAAGAATCTGCTTCGATCCTGTTTTTCAAAAAAAATATCTTGACCTGCATTGCCTCGCAGGATGACATGGTAACATGCGCCTGGGTAATGTATTCGAGGTTTTCTTGCCATGCATCACAACGTAACAGCAGAATGCCCATTTGTCAAGCCTGACCCCTGACCCCCCTGACCTGCCTGCCCTGGCCCCTAACAAAACAATATCAACGAATAATAAGATCATGCAATTCATTCATATCATCATCTCGAACAGGAAATTCTTTCTCCAGGATATCACCGATCATATCAATCGCCTGACAGAGAGCCTGACACTGTTTCTTTTCATGAATACCACGTGTTATAACAGAAACAGCATCCTGCCACTGTTCATGTGGAATACGTTCGCTGATACCACTATCCGCAATAATCCAGGCGCGGTGTTCAAGAAGTGAGATAAAGATGAGGATACCGTTTTCATCCCTTGTTTTGTAAAGACGTTCTCTAAAAAAAGCTGCAAAAGCAGTGTTCTGCACTTCTGCATCCATCTCACTACTAAAAAGGAACCAGCGTTTGAGCCTGGGAGACCGCCTGATAACAAGATGAGCAATCCAGAAGACTGGAAGAAAAAGGCACAAAAAGACCCATAGATTACAGGGTTCAAGCCAGAACATGCTGGCAAGGGGGGCAGTCAATAAAAGCGCCACGACCAGGGCCGCTAAAGCCCCTCCTCTAATTGCTGCCAGTGGATAGGGGTGACTTTCACACACAAGCATGGGAACAAGTTCGCCGGAAGTTTTAAGTTCGGCACTGTGTACTGCTTCGCAAATTCGCTTTTGCTCTTCAGTGCTGAAAAACTTTTCCGCTATTGATTTTGTTTTCACTGCTACCATCCTCCAGATGCACCGCCGCCGCCAAAGCCGCCGCCACCACCACCAAAACCTCCTCCGAAGCCTCCGGAAGAACGACCAAAGCCTCCTGCCCCTGTATAGAAGCCTCCCCCTCCGCTACTGACTGGAGCAAGAGCGGCAACAAACAATCCGCCCAGTACTCCTGCAGGAATAAGGGCAAGTAACCACAGGCCTAATTGTGGAAGAAGCATCAGGCCAAGTACAGGAGATGCAATTCCCCCGGCTACTGCGGCGGCAATTTTTTTCTTACGAAAAGCTCTGCCTATAAAAGAAAAAGCAAATATCAGCAAAAAAAGCAATCCTGCGGGATCGTTACCCTGCCCCTTACTGGTTGTTGCTGTAGTCGCAACATATTCCCCTCTCACTGCTTCAACCATTGCCACAACACCAGCGCTTATGCCCTGATCAAAGCGGCCTTCTCTAAAACGGGATACTATTTCCCCACTGATTATCTGTCCAGAAACAAGATCAGTCAGACTTCCTTCAAGGCCGTATCCAACCTCAATACGGAGCCTTCGATCATCCCTGGAAATAAGAAGCAGTGCCCCATTATCCACGTTTTTCTGTCCAATTTTCCACGTTTCAGCCACCCGCAGTGAAAACTCTTCCAAAATTTCCCCTTCAAGCGATGGAATCGTCAACACCACAATTTGTGTGGAATCAGTTGCTTCAAATGTCTCCAGTAGATTGTTCAAATTTGCAACTGTCTGCTGAGACAGCATTGCTGCCGTGTCATTCACCCGGCCTGTGAGAGGTGGAACTTCAAGAGCCGCAAGAGGGGAAACAAGACAGAAAAACAGTCCAACTAGAAAAATAACCGAAAGAAGTTTATGCCTTATAAATTTCGAGAATGATTTCATGGACTAGCACCGGTAAACGGTTGGGAAAGCCGGTATAAGTGCCTTGGTGGTATGTTTAACCTGCTAACTTTAAAATAACTTTCCATTTTCTTGTTTTTTATGACAGCTTTTCAGGAGTAAGGCACTAACACCGGTGATGAACGGTAAGCCGGCATAAGTACCTTCACCAAATTCTTTTCAAAAAAACACGAGATAAGCGTAGACTTCGAAAGAATTTATAAGGCACTAACACCGGTAAACGGTAAATAAAGCCGGCATAAGTACCTTATCAGAATATTTTCTTTGAAAAAAACAAGAAAATATTCTGTAAGGCACTAACACCGGTAAACGGTAAGTGAGGCCGGCATAAGTGCCTTATCAGAATATTTTCTTTGAAAAAAACAAGAAAATATTCTGTAAGGCACTAAAAACTAACCTTGGGTGCTGCTTTGGCACCTTCTTCTGCTTTAAAATATTCTTTGCGTTCCAGGTGGAGCAAAAATTTATTAGTCAAACTGGCTGGCATCTTACGAATGGAGCTGTTAAAATCTGAAGCTGCTGTATTATAACGCTGGCGGGCAACATTGATACGATTTTCTGTTCCTTCAAGCTGGTTTTGCAGATCAAGAAAGTTCTGATTGGCCTTAAGATCCGGATAGCGCTCTACCACAACAAGCAACTTGGAGAGAGCAGAGGAAAGTTGTCCCTGTGCTGCCTGCATCTGTTGCATGGCTGCAGGGTCACTGAGATCCTTTGCTGAAATCTGCATAGAGCCGGCTTTTGACCTTGCATCAACCACAGCCTGTAAGGTGTCCTGCTCATGTTTGGCATATCCTTTTACGGTTTCCACAAGGTTTGGAATCAGGTCAGCGCGCCGCTGCAGGGTAGATTCCACATCAGCCCATGCCTTAAACACACCTTCTTCCTTCACCTGCAGACTATTATAGCCGCAGCCGGACATTACAACCGACAAAAAACCTACTAAAACTAACAAAGTAATTCGTTTCATGGTAGCTCCATTTTATTTTTCATAAACCATCACCTTATAAAGACAGTACTGTACCAACTCAACTTAATTTTTTCCAGAATAATAATTATTCGCGGGACAAGAAGATTGACAAAACCCCGCATCTTGGCTATTACCTTTCTTTCAGCTGTAACCCTAATCCCACTCTGTGACCTGAACCATTCCACCTTACGACATGACCGGCAGTAAAGCACTTTTAATTATTCTATTTTTATTCCTCGTTCTCTGTACTGCAATTATTGCAGCAACCGGAATGGGATTTTTGAAAATCACACCAATGGAAGTGGTTGAAATCCTATTATCTAAACTTTTGGGCAGGGAAACAAGTACGATCAATCCGACCTTTCCTTTTGTTGTCATGGAAGTACGCCTGCCCCGTATCCTGACAGCCGCACTGGTTGGTGGTGGCCTGGCGGTGGCAGGGGCAGTATTTCAGGCTATTTTGTTAAATCCCCTTGCCGATCCCTACACCCTTGGCATATCATCGGGGGCAGCATTTGGTGCCTCACTGGCCATTATTTTAACTGTTTTTGGGATTGTCGTTCCAGCCTGGTTTTCAATTCCAATTTTTGCATTTACAGGTGCCATGGCCACTCTTATCGGGGTCTTTTCACTGGCGTCAACCGATAACCGGCTCTCTTCAAATACCCTTATTCTTTCAGGAGTTATCATTGCCGCCATTCTTTCTGCCGGTATCGGATTTATAAAATATCTGGCAGATGAGCAGGTGGGCATCATCATTTTCTGGCTCATGGGCAGTTTTGTGGGCAGAACCTGGACTGATGTATTAAGCACCACAGTCATTGTCCTTCCCGGAGTTCTTTTTACTCTCTATTTTGCCCGTGACCTGAACATTATGGCCCTTGGTGAACGCACTGCCGGCACCCTTGGGGTAGAGACCTCAAAAGTAAAAAAAATGCTTCTGGTCTGTGCATCCCTCATCACTGCGATCTGTGTTTCAGTATCCGGCATCATAGGTTTTGTGGGACTTATCATCCCCCATCTCCTGCGTATGATCCTGGGCCCTGATAATCGAATACTGCTGCCCGCCTGTTTTTTAGGCGGTGCCACCCTTCTTCTTGGAGCTGATACCATCACCCGTGCCTGGCTGCCATCTGAGATTCCCATTGGAGTTCTCACCTCTCTTATCGGCGGTCCTTTTTTCTGTTATATTTTTCGCAAAAAACAGATGGCTCTCTCCTCATGAACACAACACATCAGGAACTTCCGCTTTTTCATCTGGCTGACCTCTCTTTTGCCTATCGCCAAAACAAAGTTTTTGAAAATGTTGACTTGCAGTTGCAAAGCGGAAAATTTTATGGCCTGATTGGAGCCAATGGAAGCGGAAAATCGACCCTGCTTGAGCTGCTCATGGGCACACTTTCGCCCCTGTCAGGAATAATCCGCTACAAAAACAAAACACTGGCTAAATATTCGCGTCGGGAACTGGCCACAAGACTGGCTCTGGTGCCCCAGCATTTTTCCATGGATTTTGAATATCGGGTGCGCGATGTTGTGCTCATGGGCCGCCATCCGCATATCCCCCGCTTTTCGTCACCGTCAAGCCATGATAATGAAGCCGTTGAGCAGGCCATGGAAACCATGGATATCAACTATCTGCAAAACCGGCCAGTCATTGCCCTTTCAGGCGGGGAATTGCAACGGGTTGTTATGGCAAGAGCACTGGCCCAGGAAACAGAGGTGCTGATTCTTGATGAAGCAACCTCAAATCTTGATATTCGGCACACCATTGCTATCATGCAGGTGATGCGAAAACGGGTGAATGAAAAAAGGCTCACTGTCATTGCAGCCATTCATGATCTGAATCTGGCAGCTGCCTTTTGCGATGACTGTATTGTCTTAAAGGAAGGACATATTTTTGCCAATGCACCAGTTCAGGAAATTTTCACAAGCGATCTCCTGCAAACTGTTTTTTCTGTAGAGGCCAGCATCAATCAGGATGCAGACTCAGGTCATCCACAGATTCAATTCAGGTATTAATAAAAAATGCTGCTATTTTTCCGCCTCTTTCTCTTCATTATAATAATCCATTGCGGACTGTTCTGTTCACCCATTCCGGCCCAAGAAACCCAGGCAACTTTTCATCGCATCATCTCTCTTTACCCTGCACATTCTGAAAACCTCGCTGCTTTGGGTCTTGGACAGGAGTTAATCGGCATTGCAGCAAGTGACACTCACCCGCCTGCAATTCTCGACAAACCGAGGTTCAGCCATCACGACAATGCCGAAAAATTTATTGCTGCAGATCCTGACCTGGTTCTTATCAGACCAATGATAGCCCATTCCGCCCCACAACTTCTGGCTCAGCTTCAAGGTGCGGGAATTACAGTTATCTCCCTGCAACCTCGCAGTATGACCGAGATGTTTGAGTACTGGCTGGAACTCGGCAGACTCACGGGAAAGGACAAAGCTGCAAAACAGATGGTGTCAGAATTTAAAACTGAACTTGCTGAAACAGAAAAAGAGATACAAAAAATTCCTCCTGAAAAACGACCTGCAGTTTATTTTGAATCCATTCACTCTCGAATGAAAACATTTTCTCCCTCTTCCATTGCAATTTTTGTGTTGGAACAAGCCGGAGGAAGAAATATTGCAACAGACGCACAGGCCAGGCGAAGCACAAACATTGCCGCTTATGGAAAAGAACGTATCCTTGCCCATGCGGATGAGATCGATATTTTTCTCGCCCAGCAAGGACGGATGAACCGAATAAGTAAGGCTGAAATATCACAGGAGCCTGGATTTCAGGCTATCAAAGCAGTACGTAAAGGAAAAATCTATCTTGTTGATGAACAGCTGGTTTCGCGACCGACTCAACGCATCATCAAGGGAATAGACGAAATCAGAAAAATTCTTTACCCGGCCAAATAATTCACAGCCTCGCAACACTTATTGTCAAAAAACAAACTGTTTATTTGACAAAGCTTTTTGTTCCTCATTATACTTATATTCATATGGTCTTGTGGTAAATATTCGGCTAGCACCCCATCTTCGCCCGATCCAGCTTTCTCGCATATGAACCAATATAGCTCTGAAGCCGGCTTGAGCAAACCTGGGGCGCTATCCAAACATTTACAATTGACGGGTTGTAGCACTAATTCTCCTTCAATTCGAATATTTACGTCTTGTGTCATTAATTATATTCCTATGGATATCAGTCATGCACATCTCTCTTTTCTCCCTTAAAAGACCCATTTTTCCGCTTCTTGCGTTCCTCCTCATAAACATCCTGCCAGGACTTACTTTTGCGGAAGACAACAAATTTCCTGCCGAACTCCAGCAATGGATCCCCTGGGTTCTCTATGAACAGGAGGAAAAAACCTGTACTCTTGAGACAACAGAGGGCAGCAAAAGATACTGCACATGGCCGTCAACTCTTGAACTTGATGTACGGTCTGATGGTGCAGACTTTAGCCAGCAATGGCTCATAGAAACCAGAAGCCTTGTGCCACTTCCGGGAAACAGTCCCTTCTGGCCTGTGCAGGTTCAGGCAAACGGAAAAAATATCCCTGTCAGCAAACATAAGGGCCGGCCAGCAGTGTGGCTCGATCCCGGTAAACAGAAAATTACGGGTATTTTCTCATGGAAAACTCTTCCGGAAAACATCCTGGTTCCAGCTGAAACAGGCTTAGTACGTCTTACTCTTCTGGGAAAAAAAGTAAATAATCTGCAACTTGACCCCAAAGGCAGGCTCTGGTTCCAGCAGAAGAGAAAAGATCAGAAAAATGATGAAGAAAGTCTCAATATTCAAGTATTCCGTAAGATTGAAGACAGCGTCCCCTTATCCCAGCACATACGAATCCTGCTGACCGTATCCGGAAGCCCCCGCCAGATAA
>JAYEOK010000239.1:0-9436 GCA_034722915.1 Thermodesulfobacteriota bacterium
TGAGGATTTTTTCAGTGGACATAAATGGAAGTTCCATGCGCAGATGCCGTTCAATCTGTTTTGGGAATACAACCATTTGGCTGGAGATGTTCATGTAGAGCTTTAGTATGGCATCGGTCAGGAGAAAGGCTTGGGGAATATCCATTCGGCGAATGGCTGAATCATCCAAAGTACGCTCAAACCACTGATTTGAAAAAGTAGCAGCAAAGTCTGCAGGAAGCCCCATTAATTTACGGGCAAGACCTGTCATACGTTCAGAGCGCATTGGATTACGTTTATAGGCCATGGCAGAAGAACCGGTTTGTTTCCTGGCAAAGGGTTCTTCCTGTACCTTGAGATTTGAGAGTAAGCGCAGATCTACAGCAAATTTATGGGCAGAAGCACCAATACCTGCAAGGGTTTCGGCAAGTTTCATGTCAAGTTTTCTGGGATAGGTTTGTCCGGTTACTTCAAAGACCTTATCAAAGCCAAGTTTTTTAGAAACAAGAGCATCCAGTTGTCTTACTTTTTTGTTATCTCCGTGGAAAAGCTCGACAAATGTCGCCTGGGTACCAACCGTTCCCTTGGCTCCACGCGCTTTGACCTGGCCAAGAAAAGCGTCAATATATTCAAGATCCATAACGAGATCCTGAATATACAGGGTATTTCTTTTTCCCACAGTGGTGGGCTGAGCAGGCTGATAATGGGTGAATCCCAGGGTGGGCAAGTCTTTATGTTCAATGCAGAATTTTGCAAGATTGGATACGACTTTAAGGACTGCTTTGCGTATAAGATCAAACGCTTTTTTCTGAATAATAAGATCAGTATTGCAAACAACAAACTGAGAGGTTGCACCAAGGTGAATTATGCCCGCAGCTTTGGGGCATTTTGTCCCAAATTCATAGACATGGGCCATGACATCATGGCGAATTTCTTTTTCCTTGGCAGCAGCGACATCAAAATCAATATTCTCAATATTGGCCCGCATTTCATCAAGCATATTCTGATTGATAATATCGGTGAGTCCAAGTTCGTACTGGGCTTCAGCGAGCGCAAGCCAGCAACGTCTCCAGGTAGTGAATTTAGTCTTTTCAGAGAAAAGCTCCTGCATCTCACGACTGGTGTAGCGACTGACAAGGGGTTCCTGGTAGATGTCTCTATTCATGATTAACTCCATTTCCGGCTATATCGGGATTTTTTTACATATATATTATTGGAAGAATCCTTCTACCATCTTTCCTGAAAAAGTGAAAGAGAGGCATGAGGCAGGCAGCTTCAAGCCTTAAATTTCGTCACCTTGAAATATTGAGAGTCGCAGGATTATATCAGGTCAATTCTTTCTTATGCTCTTCTTCAGTCACTTCTAAAGCGTTACTTTTTACAGTGTCCTTTGCTGAACTTGTCTGAAGGCGGACAATACGGCGAATAATTCTAAAAATATTATCAAAAATATCTATAACCTCAACTTCACGGGCAAAGGTCGCAATACGATTAGGGGCGTCGGCGGTCAGGCGCTGAATTTCATATCGAGTGATTTCTTTATTCATTTTTGATACATTTTCTTTCATGGCGTGCACATTTTCAGTAAATTTTTTGTCTCCAGTGCTTCCTGCCGTCAGGGCACTGTCAAGAGCTTTAATAACTTCATGATGGAATTTCATTAAAACCTTGGCAGTCTGTTCGCTCACAATAACGTTTTCATTAATACGTTTAGTGGATGAGACAACAAGGTCAGTGGCAATTCTGTCACCGATACGCTCCAATCCGTTTGCTATCTGAATCAAATGCATCAATTTTTTAGACTGTACCTTTGACAAGTCACTGGAACTGATCATACTGAGATATTCAATGATGTGATGATGCAGGCTGTCGATAATTTTATCTTTTTCAGCAATCTTCTCTACTTCAAGTTGTGTACCGGTGATCGCCAGGGGCATTGATTCGTCAACGATACTTCTGGTGTATGTTCCCATTCGAGCGATTTCACGGCTGACATTTTCAAGAGCAATTGAAGGAGTCGATAAAAGAGCTTCATCAAGAAATACTGGTAAAAGTTCTTCATTTGCGCTAATTGGCTTGTCTGGAATCAGCCACTCAATAAGTCGTGCAATTTGAGTGGTAAAACCGATGAATATTAAGGCATTGGCAAGATTAAAAAAAGTGTGGACATTGGCAATCTGTCGGGGAGATTCTGCCGCAAGGCGCGCAACTCCGCTCAATTCATCATGCACTGGAGAAAGCCAGCGGGCTACATCAGCCAGCTGTGGAATCAGGCCAATCCAGAGAGCTGCTCCCATCACATTAAAAAGTGTATGAACAGCTGCAGTTCGCACAGCTTCCCGGGGTTTACCGATTGAGGCAAGGCCAGCTGTAACACATGTACCGACATTTGATCCAAGAGTGATCGCGATTGCAGAGTCAAGTCCAAGAAGTCCCTGGCCGGCCATCACAATCAAAATACCGGTTGTGGCTGAAGAAGATTGTATAACCGCAGTAAAGGCAGCACCGACAAAGGCAGCAAAGATTGGACTTTCGAGGGTAATCATAAAGTCAATAAAAGGTTCATATGAACGGAGTGGTTTCATGCCATCGCTCATGACGCTCATGCCAAAAAAAACAAGCCCCAATCCCATTATCATAAAGCCATATTGACGCAATTGATTTTTCTTTGCGATAAAGGACAGAAAGAATCCGGCTGCGATCAGCAATAAGGCAAGTTTTGTAACCTTGAAGGCAAGAATCTGGGCGGTGATGGTAGTGCCGATATTTGCACCTATTATGACGGGCACACTCTGCGCCATGGACATGATTCCTGCAGAGATAAAACCAACCAGAAGGACAGTGGTTACTGATGATGATTGTATGATTGAGGTGATTATTGCCCCCATGCCGGCACCAACAAAGCGGTTACGGGTGAACCTGGCAAGAAGATCTTTCATGTGATCGCCGGCAGTTAGTTTCAGGGCCTTGGTCATAATGTCCATGCCGAACAGAAACAGTGCAAGGCCACCAAATAAGCCGCCCCATAATTCCAGGCTGGCGAGAGGGTTATTCATTTGTTTCTTCTACCTCAGCAGGTTTTTTCACTATAACCACAGGAATTTTAGATAATTGAGCAACTCGCTCTGCAACGGATCCTAAAAGAATATGGGAAATTCGACTTCGACCACAACCGCCCATCACAATGATCTGTGCCTGTTCTTTTTCAGCAAACTCCACAATGCGTCCAGGGGGTAAGCCCTGTACAAATTCCACACGTGCTTCCCGTATAGGAACCAGCGATGGATGCTTTTCGTACATAGTCTTCATAAAATTGTCAGCCATTCGATTGGCTACTGCGGCCATGGGCTCAGCCCAGTCATTTTCTTTATCGTGATAAAATCCTGGGGCATCGGCCGGGTCGTGAACAATATGGAGAATAATTAAAGGTGCTTTAGCGCATTTTGTATAATTATTTGCCCAGAGTAATGCTGCTTCAGAGTCAGCAGAAAAATCAATGGCAACAAGAATGGGCCGGCTATCTTTAGTCGTAGTCATAAAAATCTCCTGTTGAATGTTTTAAAACCGTTCTTCACCCTCTATCACACCTCGGCAAAGGGAAATTCAGGATCAGCCAATAACTTACCCATCCGTTGTTTTGTTTTGGTTTTTTCATGGTGAAAGTCAACCAGAGTGGCGATGACAGCTACCACCTCATCCGCAGTTGCTTCTCGTTTTATGCGTCGGCCAACCTTGGGGAAGGCACCGCCTTTGCCCCCGACATAGATCTCATACCCCTTTCTTGTAGCCACCACACCGATATCCGTTGCCTTGGGATTGGAACAGTTTAAGGGACATCCACAGATGGAGATTTTGAACTTGGCCTTAGTCTTTTCTCGACCTGCAAAACGAGCACTAATCTGCGCACTGAGTGCCGCTGTGTCCACCAGCCCCATGGTACAATGCTCCTTGCCTACACAAATACGCGGCAACGGAAATTTTCCTGGTCCCTTAAAATCAGCGCCAAGGGCGGCAAGCTCGTTCTTCACAGTGTCTACAGCGCTTTCCGGCACATTAAGCAGGCGCAGGTTCTGCGTCAGAGAACAGTAAACATCTAAATTAAAACGGCTGGCAAGTTCCTGGGCTCTGGCCATGATATCTAAAGGCAGACGGCCAGCCGGCAACAATACTGTGATACTTATCTTTTTTTCACTCATAACAGTAACTCCTGGTAAAATTTATATAGTTATTTGCACTCTGGCCAACCATATCCCCAACGCCAGGGAAGGTCAGTGCATGGCATACCGCCAATGCGTACTGCTCCATACATTATATTGGCAATACCACTGTATATATGTTTCAGTTCCACAGCTGAAATATTGTATTTTTTTGTCAGTTCAGGAGTGCGTTTAAGGCCGGTTTCCATGACGCAAGTTTTTAAATCCAGATCTGCTTTCCTGCGCGCTTCAAAACTCATGTCTGCTGTGGCAGTCTGTAAGCCACCCGCATGATATGCATGGTCATGGGCTACACAGCATGACTGCCACGCAGGCTCTATTCCGTGCGTTTCCTGGAAATTTTGAACCTTGCCTGCCAGATATTCCCAACCCACTGAAAGTCCGCCACTGCAACCATCGCTTGTAAATTTTGTAAGGTGGTTTTTGGCATTGCGCTTCAGGGCCTGTAATCTTTCGTGTCTATCCATTTCCAGATGACGTTCCAGTGCATCAGCATCAGAGAACGGTGTGGCGATATATTCGGTGCCGGTATCTTTTAAGATGAACAGCATAAATAGCACAGACAGTATGGAAACCACCACCAATATTAATTTTATCATTGAACCATTCAGGGTGATTGATGCGGGTAGTTTTGTGAAATCAGCTGAAATCGAGGGCTTGTTTCCATTTGTTTTGATTTTTTTTGGGGGTCTTCCGGTTCAGTCCTGATTTTCTGACAAGAGAAGGAAAAGGATCGATTATTACCAAATAAATTACAGGCTTCTGATAAGAGTGGAGTAGTAAACTATTTCAGTATAAGAAGATAGTCATGCCAAATTTATTAATCAAGTAATTCTATATGCGATAGAACAAGACTATAAATTGTCTTGACCAAAAAACATGCTTTTAGTAATCTGTCTTAATAGTGGTCAGCGATAAGTAAGCTGGTATAAATGTCTTATCAAAATATTTTCTTTGAAAATAACGAGAACATATTTTGTAAGCTACTGAAATATGATCTTTGGTGGGAAAGGATCTACCGGGACATAAAAAATTCGACTGGCACAGGAGGACACCATGGCAAAGAAAAAAGACAAAAAGAAAGACAAAAAGAAAAAAGACTGCAAGAAAAAATCGTGTAAGACTAAAGATGTAAAAAAAGGTAAGAAAAAAAATAAGAAGAAAAAATAATTAGTACCTTACTCCCTAATTCCTGTCATAAAAAACAAGAAAATGGAAAGTATTTTTAATGTTAGTAAATTGCAAATACCACCAAGGTACTTATGCCGGCTTTCCCGTTCATCACCGGGGTTAGATTTTAATTCTATGCGGCGACATTGTCGCTGCATAGCACTTTTAAAATCATCCTCTATACGTATTTTCCCCTCCCCCTGGCTTCCATTTTGCGAGTCATTGACGACAAACAACAACATTTAGCAGCCATCGACCTGGGTTCCAACAGTTTTCACATGGTTGTTGCCCGCATTGAAGACGGTCATATCCATATTCTTGATAATTTAAAGGAAATGGTGCGTCTAGGTGCCGGTCTTGATGAAAATGGTAAATTGTCTAAAGAGGCCCGCACACGCGCTCTTTCCTGTCTTCGGCGTTTTGGCGAACGCGTGAATGATTTCCCCCAGGGCAGTGTGGCGGCTGTTGGTACGAAAACCCTGCGTCAGGCAAAAAATTCCCGTCAGTTTTTACAAAATGGTAGTGAGGTTCTGGGTCATCCAATCTCTGTCATTGGAGGAAAAGAGGAGGCTCGCCTTGTGTATCTGGGTGTTTCCCATTCCCTGGTTGGAGAAGATGGCAAACGGTTTGTCATGGATATTGGTGGCGGCAGTACTGAATTAATTATTGGTGAGGATTTCGAACCTCAGCATCTGCGCAGCCTCAATATGGGGTGTGTCAGTATGAGTCGTGAGTTTTTTCAAAATGGAAAACTCGATAAAAAATACTGGAAAAAGGCCGGCATTGCAGCCCATTTGAAACTACGTCCGGTGAGACGCTATTTTCAAAAAGTAGACTGGAGTTCAGCCACAGGAGCATCTGGTACCATCAAAGCCGTTGGGAGGGTTGTCAATGGGCTTGGACTCGAGTCCTATAACATCACACTGGACAGTTTGTACGGAATACGAGATATCATGATTGGCGCTGGAAATCTGCAGAATCTTGATCTTCCAGGTTTAAAAAATGATCGACAACCTGTTTTTGCAGGAGGTCTGGCCATCCTCATTGCCACCTTTGAGGCACTGAAAATTAAAACCATGCAGGTTTCCGAGGGTGCCTTGCGGGAAGGTCTGCTCTATGAACGTCTGGGCCGCATCCAGAGTGAAGATACCCGTTTGAAAACTGTTTTAAGTGTGCAGCAGCGATTTCAAATCAGCCAGAAACATGCAAGACGGGTGAGTAAAACAGCACACCGCCTGTTGACTGCCTGTGAAAAAACCTGGAACCTGCGACTGGAAGATGCTGAGTTACTGCACTGGGCAAGCAGTCTTCATGAGATTGGCCTTGCGGTTTCTTTGAGTGGATACCAGAAACACGGTGCATACTTTCTGGACAATGCGGATCTGCCCGGCTTTTCGTTTGAGGAGCAGGACTGGATGAGTATTCTGGTACGTTGCCATCGTAAGAAAATATCAAAAAAACTCTTCATCGATTTGTCGGACAAAAATCAGCAGACAGCCCTGAGGCTTGTGGTTCTGCTTCGTCTTGCCACTCTACTGCATCGTTCACGCAAAGAAGAAACAGCAGTTATTGAAAAAATCACTGCAAATAAAAACACTTTGACTCTTCAGTTTGCAAAGAATGAGTTGATAAAACACCCCTTGCAACTCGCCAGCCTTGAGCAGGAAGCTGATTATTTACAAAACGTGGGTTTTGAGCTCAGGTTTTCTTAATGGCATGTTAAAAGTCAGTATAAATTTACCGTGGTCTTCCCCCCGCCCTCACTTTGAGGTGCCCCACAACGGCAAACAAGTTAAGGGGGGGGGCCTGTGCCAACAGGTTGAAATGATCGACTTCTCAGCAAGAGGTATTCAGTTTGCTGAAAAAGCAATGGTTGCCGTAACGAGCGATGTATTGGCAAAAGTTAGAGCAATTGTAAGCGAATAGCAATGCAACAGGTATCTTTAGCGTACAGGTCACTCTCACTCATCAACCTTCCCATCGAACCTCGCCAGGATCGTAAAATTTATCTTTAATTTTACTCACAACATAATGCCCCCACTTATCCAATTATCCTAACCTGAATCTAATACCGGTAAACGGTAAGTGAGGCCGGCATAAGTGCCTTGTTGGTATATCCAACTTGCTAATGTTAAACGAACTTTTCATTTTCTTGTTTTTTATGACAGCTTTTGAGGAGTAAGGCACTAAGGGCGCATTCAATAATAACTTCGTACTCTGAGGCGCAATATAAATATTTAGAAAAGCACTATGCGATTATTTAATCCTCAACGTAGCTCGGCAAGGAAAGGCTTGCCATCAATGAACTGCTAAGTTGAAATTGGAATTATCAGATGGGATCATGATAAACTGTCGAGATGTATCATGCCTTCAAGAATCAAATGGTCAATTCTATCTTCGAGGAAGATGCCGTCGTTGTCAGGGATTTCTTTAATTAAAAAGCTAAAAGATCCCTCTTTCCACGAAAGAACTTCAAAGAAAATATCCTTGATCTGTTCTTTAACCACTTTTTCCAGATCCGCCTGCTGAAGATAACCATTGTCAACTAGAACTCTTCCAATTTTAGGTTGAGGGGATTGGTTCTGATACTGAGAAAGACATTCCTGTAAATCTGCAGCGGTAATATAGTTCTCCTGCACTAATCTTTTACCGATCCGTAAAGGGTTCTCTTCCAGATAGCCATAGACCAATGTTCCCTGATGAACAAAAAAAACAGCAGAGTTAACAGGGGTAACAAGTTGCAATTCACCTGAAAGAGCAGCGTGACTCATAAGTTGCATCAGGTTTTCTATTGTTATAACTGACAGATCACCCTGAAAGGCAGCAGGGTCTCTTCTGGAATTAAATTCTAATGTAGTTCCGTTATTTTGCATGGATTTAACGCCATTCAGATTATGTGAAGAAAAGTAGGTGAAGATTGGCCACCACTCAAGCGGAGAAAAAAAATGCATTGCGACTCCATCCTGATCTTTTCTTACCACTCTGGCTAGCATTTTGACGGTTAACTGGCTGTTTTCACCAAGTATAATGATTTCAACCATCACCGGTGTGGCAAGTTTAAAAACCGGCTCTATAAACAGATAAATAGAGTTAATACTGATATCACGGATTACACCTTTAATGGTTTTCCCTGTGCCTGAGTTTACCAATGCATGTGCTGAATAATTAGTCCTTGTCTGGACCCGTCTTTGTTCTACCATGTACTTTCCTTCTAACATATTTGATTAGGAACGGGAATTAAATAACCTGGACATATTTCGCTGAAATTTTTTCGTCAGCTGTACTTAAAAAAGCTTTGCATACTCCCTGTATGTAAGGTTTTTTTAAGTACAGCTGGCGGAACAAAGGGCAAGAAAGATGTTCAGATTATTTAATGTACGTTCCTTAGTTGCTGCGCAGCAACTTTTTTAAAAGCATATCGTGCCTTTTTAAAAAAATCCAATGGTTTACCTTTTACCTGTGTTAGCTCATATTGGTGCCGCTGGAGTGTTCCCTTGTAAGTGTCTGATTCTACGTGTGTATTTCTTAAACTCCTTTGGCTTTTTGATTTATTAATAATCATAAAAAATTTGATTTTTTGTTTCAAATTGTTGTACTACAAATATAAATGCTATTTTTCGTTAGTACCTTACAGAATATTTTCTTGCTTTTTTCAAAGAAAATATTCTGATAAGGTACTTATGCCGGCTTTACTTACCGTTTACCGGTGTTAGTGCCTTACTCCTCAAAAGCTGTCATAAAAAACAAGAAAATGAAAAGTTCGTTTAACGTTAGCAAGTTGGACATACCAACAAGGCACTTACACCCCTCGAGGGGGTACTGAAATGAGTGCCGGCCTCACTTATCGTTTACCGGTGTTAGTTTAGAACAGAGGAAGAAACTGATGGTGAGAAACCAGAGAAGAGACAAAGGACGAAAACGTCCATGCAGCCGGGAGGGCCATTCATATTATGGAGACAAATGTTACTGTTTTAACCCCTTACCCCTTTCAGCCGGGTGAAAAGATTTATATTGAGAGTGGTCCCAGGCGTGGTGACTGGCTGGTGCTTGCCTGTAATGAGAAAAAAGTG
>JAYEOK010000240.1:0-9419 GCA_034722915.1 Thermodesulfobacteriota bacterium
ATAAATTTTCGTAACTATTCAGGTTGCAGTTGATAATTGAAACAAGCACTGTTCTGTAACTGTCGGGTGCAATACAGAAAAGTACAAATGCATTAATGCCGTTTTTCCAGTACATTCGATTGATTATCGTAGGTTGTGGTAGAGCGTAGCGAAACCCAACATTTGCAACTTTTTTGTATTGCACCCGTAACTGTTTAGGAGCGCTCAGGTAAGCGAGGAACGAGACTCCGCTCGTTCAGGCTGGTTGCCGCAGTGTACGATTTTGTACATAAGGCAACCAGACCGGACGAATATGGAGCGCTCATGAATAGTTACAAATCTTCTATTATTGGTAGACCGAGTCTAACAAATCGATCAAAAAATTTCGGCCGTACACCATGGGTGCGGAATTGCCCCACAACAAGTCCATCTTTATCCACACTGCTCTGGTCAAATGAAAAAATCTCCTGCATGGTAATCACGCTTCCTTCCATCCCCGTGATTTCCTGCAGACTGACAACCTTCCTTGACCCGTCAACCAGTCTCTCAACCTGAATGACAACATCAATTGCTGAACTTATAAATTTTTTAATGTAATCGCTGGGAAGGTTAAATCCAGCCATGTTGACCATGGTCTCAATACGCATCAAGGCATCCACAGGGGTGTTTGCATGTACGGTTGTAAGTGAACCGTCATGACCTGTATTCATTGCCTGGAGCATATCAACGGCCTCAGACCCGCGAACCTCCCCGATAATAATTCTGTCAGGACGCATTCGCAGGCTGTTTCGGACAAGGTTGCGCTGGGAAATTTCCCCCTTTCCCTCAAGATTTGGCGGCCGGGTTTCAAGACGTACCACATGCTCCTGTTTAAGCTGCAGTTCGGCGGAGTCTTCAATGGTAACAATTCTTTCAGCAGGAGAGATGAACTGGGACATGACATTTAGAAATGTTGTTTTACCCGATCCGGTTCCTCCTGAGATAAGAACATTGAGCCGCGCTTTAACAATAGATTGAAGCAACTCACCCAACTGAGGAGTGAATGTCTTCAATACGATCAAATCTTTTAAGGTCAGGGGATCGACAGAAAATCTTCTGATAGAAAGGCTGGGTCCATCAAGAGCCAGTGGAGGAATAATAGCATTGACGCGTGAGCCATCTTCAAGACGGGCATCTACCATTGGAGAAATTTCATCAATCCTTCTCCCCACGGCAGAGACTATTTTCTCAATGATTCTCATCAGGTGCGCATCATCTTTGAAACGAACCTTTGTTGATTCAATTTTTCCGAAGCGTTCAACATAGACGGATTTATAGGAATTGACAAGGATGTCTGAGACTGAGGAGTCGTTGAGGAGCTCTTCAAGGGGGCCGAGCCCCAGAACTTCATTTTCGATCTCTTTTAAAAGACGATCGTGTTCCTGCGCATTCAGGGGAATGGTTGTCTGAGCCTGGTCGGCCAATATACCTTCCGTTACTTTATTGATCTCCCGGCGCAAACGAACTTCATCAATCTCCTCAAGTAATGACAGGTCTATTATTCGGGTTAACTGGTCATGAATGTCGGCCTTTAATGCAAAGTATTCATCAGAGGTGCGGATCTCGGAATTGGTGACTACTGTATCTTTTTTTGAATCCGTACTGTCAGATGAATGTTCCAGATTTTTTAAAAGCTTTTGAAGATCCAATGTTAAATTCCCCTATATCCTTAATAGTCAATCTGACGTTTATTTGAACCAGTTAAACAATCCGCCGGATTCTTTACTGCTTATTTTATTTACAGATTCAGCTATTTTTGTATACTCTTTTGCGAGATTTGAATTTTTAGAAACTTGTGCAATGGTTTGCCCGTTATTGACAGCTGACATGGACAATGAATAGTTATTCGGTATTGTCATGGCAATTTCCGTACCTGTTATTTTATTGGCTTCAGCCAGGCTGAGTTGCGATTTTTTCTCAAAGCGATTGGCAATAATCCGAAGTTTTCCGTTGGAAACAACACCATGTGACTGAAGGGATTCCTTTAACTTTTTAACATTTATTACGCAGGGCAGGCTGAGTATGGAAACCAGGTAAACCTTTTCCGATTCTTTAAATATTTTAAAGGAGGTATCATCAAAATACATGCCGTTATCAACAATGATATAATCAAAAAAATTACGCATGGCCCTGAGGAGTTGAAACAAAAAATCTGCGGTAAATTTGGCTTCTATGTCAAGCTTGCCAGGTGCAGGCATCACATACACTCCAGACGAATGTTGTACCATGGCACTCTGCAGATACGCTGCATCAAGCCTGCTGAGATTTTTTGCAATTTCCTCCCAGTTTGTATCTGTTTCAAGGTCAAGAAACAGGGGAACTTCACCAACAAGCCTGTTCATGTCGATCAGGGCAACAAGCTTGCTTTTGTCAAGGGCCTGGAGACTGGTTGCAAAATTAACGGCAAAGGTTGTGGTACCAACTCCGCCCTTTGCTCCCAGGACACTGAAGATTTTTCCAGTGTCGTGCGGTCCCTCGCTGCCATCCTGATTATGAAGTAAGGATTCAGTGAGGATTTTCTGGAAAGCCCCCTTGACCTCTTCTGTATCTATGGGTTGAGGAAAAAATTCTTTGGCCCCTGCCCGCAGGGCAGGAAGGAGAACATCTGTAGTCGTGACTGATGAGGTAAGAAACAGGTGGCCCACGACATTTTCCTGTAATAATGATTTGATAGTTTCAAACTCGGATTCCGGGTCACTCCCTATTTCAAGCACAAGAATGTCCACGCGAGCAGCATCGTCATCTTCCTGCAGCGAAAATCCATTAAAATTATTAATGATTTCTGTTAGAAGATGCAGGACTTTGGGTGTTTTTATGGCAAGCTGCACAGATAGTAGTTTTTTTTGCATAGTCAGATACTTTTCAGGAACAGGCCTCGCACTTCATGGCCGGATCCAATCATAAAATTTTAATAGAACAGCCTATATGGCAGGTCGTGACTACTAATGATTTCAACCTGAAAGTTGCAGGCGGGAATCCAGTCATTTCACTCAACAAGTTTTGGGATTCTTGCCAGAATTCCAAAATTCTCACCTCCACTCCTCCCCCTTGGCTCGTGAACCGTGCAGTCAGGAAGAAAGAAAATATTCTTTTTCTGGTACATTTCCTCGTATTCCTCATCCGTCATCGGGGGGCCATCAACATTGGCAAGATTAAAATTGTCAATAAATGATTTCCAACAGGTAAAACCATCAGGATCTGTACATGTCCAGGTGGGCCCACCATCAACGGTCATTTCCCGTGGAACCTCGTCATAATGCGGATCATTTTGATGGACTATCCAGACAACATTTACACTCACCGCTCCCACAAGATTTGCACAGTTACTGACGTTATTTCCCGGGCATTCAACAACGGGCAGGGTTAGATTCCAATTGATTATCTTATTCCTGGTATGGGTTTCATCATAGGTATTGGTTTCCCAGCAGTCATACAAATCAGCGAGTACGTTATCCTGCACACCTCCGGTTGCCCCGATTCCCTGTCCGAACTGTACTCCTTCGGTATTTCCGCTTGCGCATACAAGATCTCTCATATCAGTTGCACTTGCAGTTTCGCAAGGCTGGGTGAAGTTGGTCCAGCCTCCAGTATTGCTGGTTGCCGTATTGCCGCCACTGTTGAGCATTCTCCCCATATTGCATGAATATGTTCCATCGGGATCTATGATGGATTCCTTGCAGATGGCTATCGGCTGGTCAAGTTCGCCTGGAGAAAGGGTTCCGGCAAAACCAATGTAGGCTACAGCATCAGTACTGACAGAAAAATCGTTAAATCCTAAAATTCTGGCAAAAAATGACGGGGTGTCACTTCTGTCTGTCTTAACCCAAACTGCATTGATAAAGTCTGTATCAAGATCAAGCTCGCTGAAGGGACGTTCATGCCAGTCAGCCTGGGTTGTGGCTGCATTTGCGGTGAACTGTTTGTTGGTAAAAGACCAGTGGCCGGTTTCTACGTCTATTTCACTGACATCCTGATTACCTGTTTTATTGGCAGCGGCTATTCGATTCGCCTCATCAAGGGCCCCTTGACGATTTAATGTACCGTCACTATTGAACAGGGTGATTGCTCCGGCAAGGGCTCCGCCATCAGCAGCGTTATGTAATTCATTGCGTACACCATACAAATGGTTAACGTCAATTGCCAGGGCGGTAAACATCAGCAGCACACCAAGGACAATCGCAACATAGACTGCCGTTGCCCCGGATTCATTTTTCAACAGTATACTTTTCAATGGCTTCATTTCCAGGAATTCTCCAGTTAAACTATTCCATCCTCATTAATGTGGTCCCCAGCAGGTCAATGTTGCCGGAAAATGAGCCGCCAATCAGGGTCGTCAGGTTAGGGAAAACGAGGAAATCATATGTATATGTGACATCAACTTTGACATCCCCTTCGGATTCGGCGTCGGATACAACAGCACCTGCAGAATCGTAATAGGTAATGACAATATCTGCGTCGCTAAGATCATTTGCACCAGCCACACCAAGGTTTATGAGAAGAGGGTTTGCATAGCTCTTCACAACCTCTTTTACTTCTTGTTTAGTTAACGGATCGTATTGGGGAGTCCCCGCCGCGTCAAGTTCGCTGGAGTAAACAATCGCAGCACGGGCACCTTCTCTTGAGGCATTGGTCACCACTGCTTTATCAAAAAGAAGAAGGCCGAACTCGACAATAGCAAAGGTAAGAACAAAGAGAAGGGGAGATATCAGGGCGAATTCAACGGCAGAAACGCCTTTTTCTGATCTAAACATTGTAAATTCTCCAGATCGTGAAGTTATTTGGCACTGATTCCCCCAACATTAATAGAGTAGGTTGTTGTTTTTGCGGCCGGCTTTTCAAATCCTTTTTCATAGCGTTCAATGACCTTGGAGGCAACACTTCCTTCAAGCCCAACTGATGGGCCATCAATAACTCCTGCTTCCGGGTTATTAATCTGGCTCTGTAGGGCTAACTCATAGGAAGTGCCATAAAATCTGTCCACCCGGGTTTCCCGTTTTGCACAGCCAACTGAAATCCCAAGCAGTAGAAGCATCAGGATACTGTAATGAATTGATTTTTTCATAAGTTCTCTTTCCATGATATTATTTCATATATCTATTCGGGTACGATGTACCCGAAATCACCTTCCAGTACCGGGGTTTCACCCGGCTCTCCCGGAAAATTTCCAGTCACAGCATTTGGGTCGTGTCCTTTTTCAAGCATTCCCAGCATCAGGATTTCAAAAGGGCTTGGATCTTCAAAGGAATCTGTGGGAAGCGGAAGTTCATCAGCATCTACGGGTTTGACAAGGTGCGGAGTGACAATCACAACCAGTTCAGTTTCATGTTTCTGGTATCGGGTGCTCCTGAAAAGGGCACCTAATATCGGGATATCACCCAGGATGGGCAATTTTTTAACTGACTCCCGGACATAATTTTTTAACAGGCCGGCTATGGCAAAACTCTGGTTATCCTTTAGTTCCACAACGGTCGACATACGCCGGGTATCAATTGACGGTACCACATAGCCCCCATACGACATGGTTTTGGTGAAGTCAAGTTCAGAGACTTCAGGAGAAACAGCCAGCGAGATTGTATCATTCCCGAGAACCGTTGGCGTAAAACTCAAGCTGACACCAAAAGGTTTCCACTCTATGGTAACAGTGTCAAAATCGTCGGCAATGGGAAACGGGAATTCACCGCCTGCAAGAAAACTGGCACTATGCCCGCTTTGCGCAATTAAGGTGGGTTTGGCAAGTATCTGCAGTAATCCGTCTTCCTGCAAAGCATCAATGGCTACAATTACAGGGTCACCGCCAAGAAAACCCAGGACAGCATTGATCGAATTACCAGCGAGAAGCGAGCCACCTGGAAATCCCTCTTCAGAAATTCCGGTCAGCTGATCTATGAGACTTAAGCCAAAAGTATCACTGCCACTCCAGGCAAAGTTAATCCCAAGCCGACTGCTTACAGCTTTTGAAATTTCAGCAATTCGAACCTCCAGCATCACCTGTTGGATTCCACCAACCTGAAGAAGGTTAATTACCTTTGATTCTTCCTTGTCATCTCCGTCTGCTGCGAACGCTTTGGCAAGTGTCAGGATCTTCGTAAGCTTCATGGAGCTTGAAACTGTACCGGTCAGGGTTATAAACTGACCGGAAAATCCAACGGAAACATTTTCTTCAGGGAAAACATCATGCAGGCTTTTCTTCAAACCCGCCACATCTGGGCTGACGATAATTTCAAAAGTGCCGATCAATTGGTTGCCGTCACCCCAGAGGGTCAACTGAGTAGTTCCTGCAGCCTTGCCACTGAGAAACACCCATTGCGGCGACTGTGTTTTGGAGTAAACCAACTCTGCAATTGCCGGGTTGACAATATGGGCTCTTTTTATTTTTGAGGACGATCTGAGTTTGCAGAGCTTGTCCACTTTCAAATTAATTACTTTGCCGCTCTCAGTGTCTACGACAATATGTGCTGAATTGCTGCCTTCAGCCAATGCCGGATGCACCACAAGTAGAATAGTCAAGAGGCCTAAGGCGAATATATTCACAAAGCTTTGTCTTTCACGGTAACTCATCGAAATTCTTCTCCTCGTTAATTGCCATTCATGGTTATTTTACTGATGTTATTTCCATTCATTACCTCAATAACCCATTCTTTTTTTATTCTCCTGGGCTTAGAGACTGCAGTTTTCATTTTGTTGACTTTTACCGGTTCATTGCTTGTGGTCGCGTAGGATTTCAGGAGGGTGGGGACGGAAATCCCCTTGGTCAGAATCTGGTCAGTGTCTGCATATCCCCGCAAGGCAAGCTGAATCCTTCCCTGGTTGACGGCAAGAGCAAGCTTTTCTCCTTCTTCAAGGTTGACCTCCAGGGTCACAACAGTGACTGCATTGGATTTCTTATCAGCACTTTCCTCTGCCTGGGTGCCAACAGAGAGGACAAGAATGTTTTCGAGAACCGTCTTGGCCACCTGGCTTTTTTTCTCTCCGGGTTTTGTCAGAGAAACAAGGACATCAACATAGTGACCGGGATGTAAAAAACCGGCAACTCCTATGACCTGATTCACCTTTACAGCCATTGCCCGTTTTTGAGGATTGATAACCGCAGCCATCCCTCCCTTGGTGAAATCCGATGACGCAAGGGCGGACTCAAGCAGGGGTTCTGTTACCTGGATCGGTTTGATAACAATCCTGCCAACGGCTTTGCTGAGATCAGTAAAATGACCTTGTGGTAATGTTTTTTCCAGGAAGAACGCCATGCGCAAATCCTGATCCACGATTTTTGCGCCTCTGTTGAGATGCCGGGCCACCACTGCAATCTCGACAGTGTCCTGCCGGGATTTAGCTGTTAAGCCTGTGGATTGTTTTTGTTTGTTCATGTTCAGGTAAACTACATAACTTACAATAAAAGCCCCTAAAAGAGCTATTATAAGAAAGAGTATGCGGGCAGATTTGTTCATGTTCCCTCCTTAATTCCGGATCTAATACGAGTAGATTTTGAGTGCCTCATGGCCCATTGATTACAGCACAGCAAAAAGAGCTGAGGTGTTCCCGGTTATGAGCAGATAGAAAAAATACAGCAGGGTTCCACTCGTAATTGCAATACCAAACGGTATCCCCTCCTGTTTGAGTTTGTCTTTATCAACTTTGAGTACTGAGGTGTCACGGTGAAGGATTAAAACCAGGAACGACGAAAACATTCCTGTAAGTGTTTGTTTGAATGTCCGCCGGTACAAGATCTGGCCAAGAGCCAGTACACCACCTGAAATTGCGATGAATAACAGGGCAACAAGAGTATGGCCAGTTCCGAGAACGGCACCAACGGTACCCATCAGCTTGACATCTCCGGCACCCATGCCGCCCATGAAATAAGGCAGGAGAAAAAGAATAAAGCCCAGCCCTAAACCACGCAAACTGAATAGAAAACCATCCAGGCCGCTGATCAGACAATAGGCGAGCAGTGCAATAAGGATAGTAGTCAAGGTCATCATGTTTGGTATACGCCGGTGATACAGGTCAGTGACAGAGCATGCAATCAGAACGATCATCAACCACCCGTAAAGGCTATACTGAATAAATATGTTGAAAGTAATGGATGTCATGATAGCTGATCACTGTTTTATTGAATTTCCTCGCAGGGAGGACGGAATGAATGGTCCAGCTGTGATGCAATCTCCTGACCAGTAAATTCGGAAGTGTACCTGGCCGGAAGAAGCTGATTCGTATTCATTGTTTGTCCATGTATATTATTGGTATATAATATCCCACTGGACAAGTCAAACAAAGCAGGACGATTTTTTTTTGTTTAAAAACTGGACGTAAAACAGCTGTTGGAAAGATAATAATATCCTCCTGTTATGTGTGCGTGCTGTGGGCGTGGGTGTGGAGTATATAGAACAAATCTATGGAAGGGGTGACACAGCTTCAATCAGGGAAATGCGGCAGCAACGTTTTCAAAAAGAACCGTTACTCTTGCCCCCAGAGTGGTAACAGCACCAACAATAACAACTGCTATCAGTGAGGCGATCAGGGCGTATTCAATGGCGGTTACACCAGTTTCTTCACAAAAAAACTTTTTAGACCTTACTATTAAAAGTATGTTATAAAAAAATAAGAATATCTGCATACACTGTTAAAGCAAAATGTTACTAATTACCCCACAAGGTACTTATATCCCCTTGTGGGGTAATTAGCCTGTTTTGTGATCCAATTCATGGTGAATTACTTCCTTAACAGTCCAGATAGTGTGAAGCAACTACTTGAGGACACTGCAATTTCAATCTATCTGCACTATATAATTTATGAATTGATTCACTAGGTGGTAAAGAGTTGCCACTAGGCAGCTAAAAGTGCAGTGGATACCCTATTAAAAATGGTTTGCAGGTCCGTGCCAACTGCTGTAACAGTAATTATAATGGCAACAGCGATCAGTGCGGCGATAAGACCGTATTCAATAGCGGTTACACCTTCTTCTTCACAAAAAAACTTTTTAGCCTGTTTTGTCATCCAATTCATGATTAATCTCCTGTGTTGAATTGTTTTCAGTGCTTTGCTCCGTAAACTATTTACTGAGAGCACCTGTTGTAAGGCAACCCGGCTATCTATCAAGACCCGTGGTTTTCCGTCCCTGTCTTGCAACAAGTTTGGCTTTATCGTTTTAAAAAATAAATGTTACATAGGAATCCTTATGATTTTTATATAACATTTCTTTCTATTTATTTATCTAAACATATTCTCAAAGTTTTAAAATCGGTAAATATACCTAATTTTGCGTTTTAATCAAAAAAGCTCAAGGTTTGATTTTATTATTTTAAGAATTAAATGTTATAGAGGACTCCTTGTTGTTTTTATTGAGTAGTGTTTATTGCTATTTCTTTATTTAAGCACATTCTCATAATTTTAGAATCGGTAAATATACC
>JAYEOK010000241.1:0-9387 GCA_034722915.1 Thermodesulfobacteriota bacterium
TCCTGAAATCGCATACTTGAGTAATCCGCAATCAATATTTTGTTTGCAAGTGCCGGTTGCAAACCAATGAGATATTGTATGGCCTCAATGGCTTGAAGGCTGCCCGTAGCAGTGGTAACCGCTCCAAGCACTGGAACATCCTGTAAAGGAGGAGATTCCGGAAAAAGACAGGAGAGACATGGTGTCAGTGGTGGATTGAAAAAACTGACCCGTCCTTCCATCCCCCATACAGCCCCATGAACCATTGGAATCCCTTTTTCAACCGCATACTGATTCAATGCAAACCGCCCGGCAAAATTATCCAGACAATCCATTATAATATCTGCACCAGCAATGAGTTCACTTGTATTTTCGGGGGTGATTTTCTGCGAAACTGCATCACATACAACTTCACTGTTTATTGCTGAAAGCGTTTTAAAAGCAGAATGGGTTTTATCAACACCAATACTTTTCTCACAATGGAGAAACTGCCTGTTTAAATTACTCACATCAACAGTATCCGCATCGCACAGGGTTATATGCCCCACACCCGCAAGGGCAAGATTCATAGCTACAGGAGAACCAAGCCCGCCAACGCCGGCAATAAATACTTTACTGCCTTTCAGTTTTTCCTGAGCTGCGTCTCCCCAGCCATCAAGCATTCTCTGTCTTTGATATCGACTCAACTTTTTGTTCACACTATGCTGTTATGAAATAATTCCTGACCCGCATTTCTCACTGAGAGGGCATTTTCTAACTGATTCCATGTCAATGGCAGCAGGTAACTGCTGCAACCCATCTGTTACATGTTTGATGGTTCTCTGAACCACCTCGCGAGACAAGCCGACATGATTCCTGGGGTTAATAACCTTCTCAATTTCCTCTCTACTGAATCTTGAAGATATTTCCGTATGGCTCATCAGTAAATCAAGAAACGGTTTCCCCTCTTCTATGGCTTCCATACTGATCTCATAAATCAATTGATGGGCTATCTGTTTGCCAATGGAGGCACCGAGAAAAAACATTAACGCTTCAGTTGAAATACGGGTTGCCGCTTCCGCAACATTCTGTTCAATCTTCTGCTCATGAACAATAAGATCACTTAAAATCTCCTTCATCATCGACAGCTGGCCACAGACAAAAAGAGAGGTATCGGTGATACTTACCCATTCCAGGCGAACTGAGCGATAATCTCTTTCATGTTCACTGATCAAGCCATCCAGACCCAAGCCTGAGTTGGCATTGATCAGTTTAGCAAGTACAACTACCTGTTCACACATTTCAGGATTTCGTTTATGGGGCATGGTACTGCTGCCAATCTTCCCAAATTGAAAGGGCTCCTCAAGCTCGCCGATCTCATTTCTTGCAAGACAACGAATTTCATCGGCAATTTTCGCCATAATGCCGGAAATCAAAGCCAGGGTAGAAAGAAATTCGGCAAACCTGTCCCGAGATGTATGCCATGCTGTATTAGGTGCTTCCAATCCAAGTCTTTGGGAGAATTGATCCAATAAAACAAATCCCTTATCACCAAAGGCATCCATTGTTCCGACTCCGCCAAACAGCTGACTGACAAGAAGCCTTTTTTTAATGCTCATCAACCTTTCATGATTGCGCCACAATTCATCAAGCCACACAGCCATCTTTAAACCAAGGGTCATGGACAAGGCATGCTGTGTATGGGTTCTGCCAATGGTTACCAAATCCTGATAACGCTCTGCCAGCCGGGACACCTTGTGAATAATGGCCGTGAGATCACGTTCAACAATGGCAACAACGTCACGGATTTCCAACATCTGAGCTGTATCCTGTATATCCTGGGTCGTGGCTCCAAAATGGATAAATTGCCCGGCCTCTTTATCACAGATACATCGCAGGGCCTCAAGCAGGGGCATAAGAGAATGGCTGGTTACTTTCAAACCCTCTTTAACAGCATTGAGATCGAGTTTCGAAAGTCGGGCATTATCTCTGATATTTTCTGCAGCCCATAACGGAATCATATCAAGATCCGCCTGGGTCATGGCCAGGGCCGTTTCTACATCAAGCCATCTCTGATACCTGTATTTATCACAAAAAATTTTTCTGGCTTCAGGGGTGGTATAGCCGCTACTGTAAAACCTTGAATCAACAATGTGGCTGGAGAGATCACACATATCCATAGTCACTCAAGCCCCTTTCAGCATTGCAGAGAGTGTCACGGGATCAGCCTTTCTTTGCTCAGCAATCCTACGCAGTACCTTATCCACAATACTCACAGCATGTCCGGAATAACGTTCAGGTTGTTCAAGCAGCGAAAGCTCTTCAGAACTGAACAGATGCCCGGTTTCCAAATCAGAAAGGACTGCTTCCTTCATGGAAACACCTGTTTTGCTGGTCACTTCTGACAAAAAATGTACTTTTTCAAGGGCTTTCATTTTACCCATCGTATCACTCAACTGAAATGTCAGCCATTCGCTTGTGATCATATCTTTTTGGCGGTACAGATTTTCGAGCATTTTATCAGAACGAACCGTAAGTCCGGACAGGACACCCACCATGTATTGCAGACATGTGCCAGTATAAATACACAGTTCCGGAATGGCCAGCCATTCGGCCCACAGGCAGCGGGGATCCCGCTCATGTTCATGCCCCATACTCTCCATAACTGTTGAATTCAGAGCTCTCACATGCCTTGAGAGTGCTACCACCCGCTGACAGATAACAGGATTTTGTTTATGGGGCATGGTACTGCTGGCCAAAGCACCACCAGGTGGCGACTCCAGTAATTCACCAATTTCAGTTTTTTGTAATTGGAAGATTTCATTAGCAATTTTCGAAAGTGTCATCACAAGCATTGTGAAAACTGACGATAATTCAGCAATCTTATCACGTGATGTATGCCAGGAGGCAGGATCATGCACAAGCCCCAGTCTCTTTAACGCAGCTTCCGCAACTTGCTCGGCCCTGGGGCCGAGAGCAGCCATTGTTGCCACAGCACCACCAAGCTGGCCACAATTGATTGTCAGGTAAAGATTTTTTATACGTTCAACATGACGCCGTATTTCACCAAGCCAAACCGTTACCTTCAGTCCAAAAGTGGTGGGCAGAGCCTGTTGGCCGTGAGTTCTGGCAGCCATGGGGGTTTCTCTATGCTTCCCGGCAAGATCCAGACATATCTCTTCAAGATTACGAAGATCACGATAAAGAATAGCTACAACACTACGAAGAGCAAGGATCTCACCAGTGTCCAGGACATCCTGGGTAGTGGCTCCAAAATGGACAAACTCGCCATATCCGTGAACACAGGCACGACGAAGCCCGGCTAGAAGGGGCATAACTGAATTACGGCTTTTGCCATATCCTTCCTGTATACCTGCTAAATCCAGACATTCCAGTTTGGCCTTACAAGTTATTTCTTCTGCAGCTTCAACAGGGATAATGCCCAATTCCCCCTGTGCGATTGCCAGGGCTGCTTCAAAATCGAGCCAACGCTGAAAAACGGCTTTTTCTTCAAAAACCCTGGTTAACTCAGGAGTGCTGAATACATGAGGGTTAATTTTGAAATCAATTGGATGCGCAGACATACTTTGCTTAATTCATTGCCATGGGCTGATAAGCACCTAACTGACTTTGCAGGATATTTTCAGAGATATCGAGGGAGCCATAAGGTTTAGTACCAGGATGAACAGATCTTTCCCTGCATATTTTAATAGCCGCATCCCTGGTGGGAATATTGTCAGCCTGGCTGCGCTCAAGGGTTGTCTTCACAATCCGGCGCATCTTCTCATCAACAAACTGTAATACATCCTCAACAGTCGGATGAGAGGAAGGACCAAACAAGCCTTCCATGGATAAAGAACCACCACAGCCTGCAATCAAATCAGGGATAAGGAGAATGCCACGCTCATGAAGAATATGTTCAGCCTCTGCAGTAACCGCAAGATTTGCACCACACACAACGGCCTTAACCTGCATGACAGCAGCTTCCTTTGCTGTAATTGCCTTTTCAATAGCTGCTGGAACAAAGACATCACAGGGAACATTATAGATCCCGTTTCTGTCTTCATAAACACCTGTAATTTCGTTACCCGGGATCAAACCATCGGTTGATTTCTGCAACAGTCTTTTAATATGAAGCGGACTCTTATCAGGACTGATAAAACTCTTTTTCCTGTCTGCCAGGGCAATAATATTGACACCTTTTTTACTGAGACAATAGGCTGCCCCGGAGGCAAGTCCGCCAAAGCCCTGAATGGTAACGGTTGCGTCCTCACTGTAAATATCGAGATGGTCAAGGACTCCAAAACAGGCAGCAGCCAGACCGGATCCGGCCCGAAGCCTTCCAAGATCATCATTTCCAGCCGGTTGTGCCAGAGTTTTTATCCGCTGAAGAAAATCTTCTGCCTCAAATCCCTGTGCGTACGCCACAGCTACTTTCATTGACGGAAGACCAAGTCTGGAAACAATTGAATCAAGCTCCTGCATGGTGGTATTCATATCAGGCCCCATGGAGTAACGAGTACAGATATAGGGTCGAATGGCACGAACAAAACGAAAAAGCGCTTCATTTTTTCCAGGAGATGACGGATCATAATCAATACCGCACTTGGCTCCATCAGCTCTGATACCGGCTATTCGCATCTTAAGGGTCATAGTGGACGCCAGATTTTCCACGCATTCTCTGGTAAGTCCTTTCTGTACTCTCACTCCACCGGCACACAACTCATGATCAAAGCAGTCAATGGCCAACCAGCCTTTAAAACCCTCTTCGGGATCAACGTATTCAACAACTAACTCAGGTTTTTCCTGCACACTATTCATCATAATATCATCCTGGTATTCAGTTAAACTTTCTTCCATCAACCGTTGTTTCATACAGGTTCTATGATTACTGGTACCTCTTTTTCCGATTTCCCTTCGTAAAAGGCTTTGATCGAAGGGTTTGACTCGTCCACCATGGCAATTATAAAAGTAAAAAGATTGCTGTTTCTTGCAAGAACAGTATCCAGAACCGTTGGCATATCCCGCAATGGATCACCCTCCCAGGCAACTATATGCATATGGTATGTACCAAAAATCTGGAGATCTTCTTTATCACAAGCCTCGTAACACTCTTTAAGTTCCAATGGATCTGTAATCCATCCCCGCTGCCCCATGGGAGTTTTTGACGGCTTTGCATATTTTTCCATCACCGTATCCATATAGGTTTTCAGCGGTTCAACTGCCCTGGCATTCTTTTTGACAGGTAAAACACTGTCTATCTTTATTTCAGTCTTCTCCTGTAAACCTGCGAGTATTCCGTATGCCCGACGTACCTCAGATTCACCCGGCAAAAAATCACCTGCCAGTTTCCTTCTGCAATGCGAGACAATCTCGTCCCATCCTGACTGCGGTAGAACTATTCGACCTATTTGAGAAAGCTCCGTCATGTTATAAATCCTTATCCACCTGCGATGGGTACTATCAATGAAATTTCATCTTCGTGAGCAAGGGAAACAGCATTCCATTCTTCCTTGGTCTGCTTTCCATTAATAAAAATTGAGAGTAAAGCCGGATGATCCTGAATGGAATTCATACCAGGATACCTGGCAATAAGAGCTTCAATACAATCCGCAAGGGTATTGGATTCAACCAAAACTTCGCGTAAACTATCGGTATATTTACGAAACGGAAAGGGAATGATAATTTTAGCCATAATTTATCCTAATTGCTCCAAGACTTCATGCAGTGCCTGAGGCAAAAACTGCAATATCTCTTCAATCTGGGTGGCTGGCGTAGGTTGAGAAAGCACACCAGCCTGCCTGTTTACACGTCCTGCAATACGACAGGCATCCAAAGGAGATTTGCCGGCATAAATCAGCGCGCTGATCATGCCGGTTATCAGATCGCCGGTACCTCCTATGGGTTCCATGGTTTCAACGCATGGTTCACTGATTGTCTCGACGATCTCACCATTTAAACAGATATAATCAGTGGCGCCCTTTACAAACATGGTGGCAGGAACATTATTTGCAGCATACGCCTTTTCAATCAAAGCGGGTACGTCTTCTTCCAGATCAAAGATAAACCCTCTTGTAAAAGCTGGATGATCCGCTTTATCATCAGCAAGAAAAGCCATCTCACCAATATCTGGTGTAAAAACATCATAGTAGCTGGCATCGCCTCCGGCCTTTGCCACATACATGGTTCCTGCATCAGCAATCATGACAGGTTTCTTTTCCATTGTGTCGATGGTTGCCAACACCTTTTTGTTCAAATTAATATCGGGCATGACATAATGAAGAGTCACAACATCAGCACCCATATCCGGCAGATTCTTTGCCAGATATTTATAAATAGCCTCACTTCCTGCTCTATTTCCGGTATCACCTGCAACCATACCAACCGGCTTGTCCAGCTTATATTCCTTACAAATCAAAGCAGCCGCGGTCATCATGGCTTCGTTGCCCCTGTTTACCTCAAGGACATGACCATCCATTTTGATACCATGGGGCGTAATTTCTATGGGCCCGATCAGTAAAGGAAGGTCTTTAACTGGTACGGATCCTGCCAAAAGCAACATAGATTATGCTCCCAGCTCTTTTACAAGCTCTTCGTATGAGGTATTCAGAGAATATGCGCATAAGGAATATCCCACCTCTCCGGGACTTAAAACATCAGTGAGACGCTGACCAATCATTTCGGTTGCCATATAAGGAACGTCCGGGCAACCACCACCTGAAATATTGACTATTTTCCCGGATATTTTATCTACTGTCATCTTCATATTAGCAGCCCTGATCATGAGGTATTGGCCATTAAACTCTTTTTTCCGAACAAAATGTAATGGCTCCATGCCTTTTGAAGTTATGGGCACCACATCTAATGGGGTCATCCCGACACTATTCAGTAATGCACTGATCTCTGCCTCAAATTCCAGTGGGAACTCAACACTTAAATCGCAACCTGTTCTGTATGAAGGAGGTGGACTGACGACCCGAATTGAATATCCTTCATCTTTTAAAATCTCTTCAACTGATATGACAGTTGTCGGATGAGCAAAAACCAGAAGGCCTTTGGTTACAGACTCTAATGCGGTATTATCTATTTCCTTGTTTTTTTTCTTTCCAAACCATTTCATAGTTTCTCACCGTTCCTTAGTTACCGAGAGTCTTTCAATTAACAAATACCCTAACACAAAGCGCCTTTTCGCCCAGTGGGTTATTTACCCGCGCTCTGTTCGTCAATCAACGCAATCAAATGAAAACACATATTATTCTTGCTGTTCTGGCTGAATCAAATGCTTAGCGAGCTGTTTTCACCTTCTTCCGATAAGAGATCACAACAAGCAGACAAAGTATTAATCCACTCATCACTGCAACTTTCCCTGCAAATTCCGGGCCAGCAGAAGTACTTCTCATGGACCATGATATTACCAGGGCGGCACCAGCCAGCATTCCAACGGTAGTGATTCCGGCATCGATATCACCCTGCCCTGATTTAATAACCTGCCTGAAAGGACAACCGTCGATAATAACGGAGGCTAGCCCCACCAGCGTCATGGCCAAAAAAGTCCACCCATGACTCATATGAGAGGCTGGCTGACCATTGAGCCCGAGATTAAACTGATTAGTTGCGAGGCTCACAAGAAGGGCAGTGATAAAAAAGGTTATAACTCCATTGAGGAGGGTTTTTTCACGAAACAGAAAGTAGTTTCGAAAACCTCCTGTAATGCACAGGCCGGATCTTTGCGAAAAACCACCAAGAATAAGTCCCAGGGCCAACGATAGTAGCACAGGTGCATGCATGGCTGCGGGACCTGTCTGCCCCTGTTTAATAAAAGTCGGTTGTAAAAAAACAAACACAAGAAACAGACATGCAAGAAAAGGAACAATGTATCCATTAATCCTGGGCATATTCCGTTCACGTTCGAGAAAGACTCCCGCTTTGATGTAACGAGCACCACACCAGACACCGAACATCATGCCCACAACCGCAACAACAGCTGTCAAATCACCTGCAGCAAGCCGCAGTATCATCTTGATGGGACAGCCTATGAAAACAGCACATCCCACAATAATAAAAAAACCAAGAAAAAAACGAATAATGGGAGAAGATCCTCCGGTAACTTTGAAACGTCCAGTTTTTTTGGCAACAACAAAAGCCCCTAATACAAAGCCTATGAGTTCAGGACGGATATAACTCATTCGCAGCTCCCCTTGAAGTTGAAGAGCCCCGGCAAGATTTTCAAGGAAACAGGATATACAGATACCTGAATTAACCGGATTACCGACAAAAGCAATCAAGACACCACCTACCCCGAGAAGTGCGCCGGTAATAATTGCAAGATCAATTCTTTTTACCCAGCTCATTTATTCGCATCCTCCGGCAATTCGCCTTTGCAAATAGTATATGTTCTCGAGTGCCACTGCGATTGTTTTATCATCAGGCTTTAATTTCTTTTCGCGATTTAATTTACCTCGAGCGACTGTAATCAGATCCATAACCGAATCACCAATAAACAAAGGTGTTTTATTATCAACCAAATCAGGTTCCATCTCTATTGCAATCCTATATGTTGCGATGGCCTTGGCCAACTGACCTTTTGTATGTATAATTTCAGCCTGCAACACATATGATTGTGGATTCTCAGGATGAGATCGGATGATTTCGTCCAGCATTGTCATGGCATCCTGTTGACGATTCTCATCCTTAGCCACAACAACTTCTTTATAGATAATAGCATCCCTGGCTATTCGTTCTTCATACTGTTTTATCATTGCTTCCTTACCGTCAAGTACTGACACGGTATTTTTAGAAGCCATAAGTTCATGTTGAACCAACATCCCGGTCGTTAGCAGAATAAGTACTGCCAACAGGATAAAATTGAATTTGTCTAGACTGTCCATAAGTTATCGTTTGTTAGTGCCTTACTCCTTAATTCCTGTCACTCTTTTCAGTACCCTCTTGAGGGGTGAAAAAAACAAAAAAACGAAAAAGGCTTTAAAGTTAGGAGGTTGAATATACAACCAAGGCACTTATGCCGGCTTACCGTTCATCACCGGTGTTAGTGATGTAAGCGTTCACCAGCACCTCATCTTCGTCCATTTTTGCCTGCTTACTTATAACCACATAAGCTACGCAGTCAGAAATGAACGAATATAAGGCACTGGTAAACACTTACTAAGATCAAGATTACCGTAACTATTCAGGAGCACCCCCATCTCTACAAGCTCAGGCTGGCTCACAGAGGAACTACTGTAGTTCGCCAGCCTGCCTGCACAGATATGGGGGGGGGCGCTACTAAACAGTTACATTCCGAGGTTAAGGAACGTACATTAAATAACCTGAACATCTTTCTTGCCCTTCGGAGTCTCGTGCCTCGCTTACCTGTTCCGCCAGCAATACTTTAAAAACCGTTACATACAGGGAGTATGCAAAGCTTTTTAA
>JAYEOK010000242.1:0-2113 GCA_034722915.1 Thermodesulfobacteriota bacterium
CTGGTATAGTGCTTCAGCCTGCCACTATACTCTTTAATGCCCTGTTCTATATAGGAATCTTTTGTTTTCCCAAGGAAGAAAAGTTCAATCTTCATCGACCTAACAGTGAATGACTGCCTGCTTATCCATGATTTCTTTTAAAATGCGACAAAAATCATCATAAGAAATTTCCTGATTAATCCCCGGGCAGGATTCTCGAATAGTCTCAAAATTATTACGATCAACAAGCATGGAAGGATGCAGGGGCCACTGTGCACAGCGCCAGGGCCTTCCCTGATGGACAGTGCAGCCTTCCTCATAGAAAATGCAGTGGCCGTCAACAATCTTCATTTGCACAACATTCCCAGTAACTCGCCAGTACTTTTCCCGAACTTCAGCTTCTGACAACCTCAGAGCCTCAACCATACGCTTTTGATCTTTATCATCGAGTGATACCGTGGTCTCGCCCTGGCAACAGTAACCACACTGAGTACACTCAAATATATCTTTTATATCAGCCATAGTATTACAATTTTTCTCGTAACTTTTCAGGATCCTGAACAGTTACTTTTTTCTATCTCAAAAAAATCAGGCATTGCCGATAAAATCCTGGTAGGTGGAAATGTCTATTCCATACAGGGCAGCAGCATGACGCCATTTATCTTCGTCCGGTACATCAAAAAGAATAGAATCCTGAGCAGGAATGGTAAGCCAGCCCTGCGACACCAGTTCCTGCTCAAGTTGCCCCGGCCCCCAACCTGCATAACCAAGTGCAAAAAGAAATTTCTCCGGGCCACACCCATGTGCTATATCTTCAAGCACTCTCGTACTCCTGGATAAATATACGGTTGAGCTCACCTCCAGATGCTGCTCTGTAACATAATCGGACTGATACAGAATAAATGCCGCGTCCGGCTCAACAGGCCCACCGATATACACAGAAGTTTGTATATCATGGGGAACAGGAAGATTGTTAGTGAGAAGTATTTCTTCAAGATTAAGCGTCGGGTTTGGTTTATTGATGGCTATCCCCATAGCTCCTTCATGACCATGAGCACAGATATAGATCACCTGTTCAGCAAAACGCGGGTCAGGCATCTGTGGAGTAGACAGAAGCAACGAACCTGTCAGCGTATCTATTATCGAACTTTTAGATTGTTTCATTTACTATCTCAATGACAACTTTGATCCAGCAAGATATCCGAGAATTCCCTTTTTCCCACATTCCTCGTTATTTTGAAAAAATTTTCACGCACAGCAATTTCATTTTTCTTTTTTTTACACTAACAGATCTTTTCGTTGATGGTCAAGAAATGTTAAAATTCATCATTTCAAAACAGTTTTACGCTGTGTCTGGTCAAAAAGACGGCAGATCGCCTGTACAACAGGGGTTCCCGGGGGAAATTGCCGAGAATAGATAGTGTATACAAGGTGCCAGTCGATCTCAGCCTGATCCAGTAAAGCAGTGATTTTCTCGACCAGGCTGGAACGGCTATATTCTTTTTCACACTCTGAATATACCAGATAATCAAGGCCTTTTTTGAATAACATTACCGAACCATCGTAGTTTTTTCGTCCAAGACTGAATGACGTTGTTATTTCAAGAAGATTACCTCCAAGTTCGTCGATAACCTGATCAGCTACTGCGTAACCGATATCAAGCTGCCACTTACCAATGCCTGGAAATCGCAGCAAAATCAAATCATAAGATAGTTCTCGTATTTTCAGTAACTTGGCGTCATCGAGAGAAAGAAGATAACGGTAATTGTAAAAATCGGTCAATGGTTCCCGAAAATAAGCGCGACTCCGGAACAATTCGACTTCTTTCATAAATCCTGCAGTAATCTGCCGGTTTGACTCCAGTGTCTTCAACGAGTCAACAACCTTACTCAAACTTTTCACCACTTTTTTGTCCAATTGTCCAGCTTTTGCTTCATTCAGAAGAATAGTCATTGCTTTTTTCCTGGAAAAAGGCGTTTTATATGGTCTTCGAGAAACAAGTGCATCAAAGGTATCAGCCACTGCAACGATGCGGGGCAGAAGGTCTATTTCATCAGCTTTGAGCCCAAAGGGGTAACCGCTGCCATCAAGACGTTCATGGTGCTTGAGAATGATATCGGTGATTCTGTCATCC
>JAYEOK010000243.1:0-9379 GCA_034722915.1 Thermodesulfobacteriota bacterium
TCACAACCTGCCTCTTTCAAAAACCGGCCGCCATTGAGAATTGCATCACGTTTCCCGCTCTGGTAAGAACCAAAAGGCATGTCACCAACCACAAAAGCTCCTGGTGCACCACGGCGAACGGCAGCGGCATGATGAATCATTTCATCCATGGTTACAGGCACAGTGGATTCATACCCCAACACCACCATCCCCAAAGAATCTCCAACCAGCAGAACATCCACATCAGATGCTGCCAGCATTGAAGCCATGGCTGCATCATAGGCTGTGAGCATGGTGATTTTCACACCCTCTTTTTTCATGGCGAGGATATCAGCCACTGTCTTACGTTTTGCCATAACTTAGTCTCCCTGATCGTAAATATTCGGCTAGCCCCCCATCTTCGCCCGATCCAGCTTTTTCGCATATGAACCAATATAGCTCTGAAGCTGGCTTGACCGAACCTGGGGCGCTATCCAAACATTTACATTGACGGGTTGTAGCACTAATTTTCCTTCAACCCGAATATTTACTCCTGATCAAACAAAGTGGGTTGTCGTTTCATGCTTCCGGGCAGAGGCCTGCCAAAATGCTCGTAGGCATTCATGGTGGCCATACGGCCGCGCGGGGTTCGTGTCAAAAATCCGGATTGAATGAGAAAAGGTTCGTACACATCTTCCAGAGTATTTTTTTCTTCGCAGACTACTGTGGCCAGGGTCTCAAGCCCTATGGGGCCACCCTGAAATTTATCAATGATGGAGAGCATGATCCGCCTGTCCATATCATCCAGGCCAAAGCGATCTACATTGAGCAAATCCAGAGCCTCGTCGGCAACCTTTGCGGTCACCGAGGGATGCTTTCCCACTTCGGCAAAATCTCGTACCCGCCGCAGCAATCGATTGGCTATGCGTGGTGTGCCGCGTGACCTGCGACCAAGTTCCAGCGCGCCTTCCGGATCAACGCGCATGCCGAGAATTGCAGCAGAACGCTGAATAATCCGCACCAGTTCCTCGGGCTCGTAAAGCTCCAATCGCAAAATCACCCCGAAACGATCACGCAGCGGTGGAGTCAGTAAGCCGGTACGGGTGGTGGCACCCACTAGAGTGAAACGGGGAAGATCCATCTTCACGGATCGCGCCCCCGGCCCCTGACCTATAATCAGGTCGAGCTGAAAATCCTCCATGGCAGGATACAGGATTTCCTCAACAGCGTGATTTAAACGATGAATCTCGTCAATAAACAGGACATCACCTTCCTGAAGGCTGGTGAGAATGGCAGCAAGATCACCCTGCCGCTCAATGACCGGCCCGGATGTCACTTTGATTCCGGCGCCCATTTCATTGGCAATAATATAAGAAAGTGTGGTTTTTCCAAGGCCTGGATAGCCATGAAAAAGGACATGATCAAGTGCTTCCCCCCTGCCCTTGGCTGCACGGATAAAGATATCGAGACTCTTCCGCAAATGCTCCTGCCCCACATATTCCTCAAGGCTTTTAGGCCTCAAGGCATAATCCGGACTAATGCGTTCGTCACGATCTGGAACAGGTGCTACCAGCCGGTCATCTGCCTGAATTTCTTCTTCAAAGTTCATGCAAGTGTACGCAGTCCTTCTCTAATGAGTTCTTCGACCTTCATTTGGGCAAAAACATCATCTCCCATCTGTTTTTTGACCTTGGCAAGCGCTTCCCTGGCAACAGCATCAAGATAACCAAGATTGACAAGGGCTGACAAAGCGTCAACCAGAACAGTTCCGCCGGTGAGGGTTACAGCAGTCGATTGTAACGCCTCGGATGTTGCGGTCTGCAAGCTGCCCACCTTATCTTTGAGCTCCATACAGAGGCGCTCGGCGGTCTTTTTCCCAACTCCTGAAATGGTGGTGAGCCCCTTGATATCTTCCATCAAGATAGCCTGACACAAAGCATCCACCTGCATTCCAGAAAGAATTGCAAGGCCAAGTTTAGGACCGATCCCGGAAACTGTCTTTAAGGTAAGAAACATCTCCTTTTCCGCACGACTGTCAAAACCAAAAAGGATAAACGCATCTTCCCGGACATTGGTATGGATGTGGAGAAAAACTTCCTCCCCTCTTTCAGGCAGGCGGGACAGGCCTTCAGTGGATAAAAAGACTTCGTAGCCCACACCATTCACATCAAGCACGCACCTGTCTGATGCGATGTGCTGAATTTTTCCGGTGAGCGATGCTATCATTATGCGGTTTTCGGTTTTCGGTATGCGGTTAGAAGATTTGATGGTTTGCGTGACAGATGGCCACGGCCAGGGCATCTGCGGCATCACTGCTTGGTTCTGCCGAAAGACCGAGTAGCGCACGAATCATACGCTGAACCTGACCTTTTTCAGCCTGCCCGTAGCCAACCACTGCCCGTTTAACTTTCTTGGCACTGTAATCGTTCACCCCCAGGCCATTCTGCATTGCGGCAACGACCGCAGCCCCCCTTGCCTGGCCAAGCTTTAACGCTGAATTTGCATTGCTGGACATGAACACTTCTTCAACAGCTGCAACTTCCGGGTTGTGGAGCTGGATGACTTCATTTATTCCTTCAAAGATCTCATTTAAACGATTAGCCAACGGAAATCGGAGCGTGGTTTTTATTACTCCGCAGGACACAAATACTACTTTACCGTATCCGGCATCCACAATTCCATATCCGGTAATCCGTGAACCGGGGTCAATGCCTAAAATACGCTGCATGGTATTTGAGGAACCTTCAGAATAGCTTTTATAGCAACTTTTCCATCAGTTCATCGTTGATATCAAAATTAGCATGCACATTCTGTACATCATCATGTCCCTCAAGATTATCAAGGAGTTTCAGCAGTGCTTTGGCGGGTTTTTCCTCGGTCACTTCAATAATGGTCTGAGGAACCATAGTGAGCGATGCCTCCACAAAAGTGACCCCTGCTTTTTCAAGCCCTTCACGTACCTCGTCAAAATCTTCAGGGGCAGTGATGACCTGAAACTGCTCATCCTCTTCCACAACATCATCAGCGCCCGCCTCAATGGCAAGATCCATCAACTCTTCTTCACTGGTGCTTGATTTATCGACAAGAATCATGCCTTTTTTGTCAAACATATAGGCAACACAGCCGGACTCACCAAGGTTGCCGTTGCTTTTGGCAAAATAGTGCCGAATATCAGCAACTGTTCGATTACGATTATCGGTCATGCATTCAACAAGGACGGCAACACCGCCGGGACCATATCCTTCGTAGAGGATCTCATCGTAAACCTCGCCTTCAAGCTCTCCTGTTCCCTTTTTAATGGCTCGGATAATGTTGTCTTTGGGCATATTTTCGGAGCGGGCCGTGGCAATTGCACTGCGAAGCCGCGGATTGCCGTCAGGGTCACCTCCGCCCATACGTGCAGCCACTGTAATCTCTTTAATGAGACGAGTGAAAATCTTTCCACGTTTGGCATCAGCCGCCCCTTTTTTATGCTTTATATTTGCCCACTTAGAATGTCCTGACATAATAATATTTCCCTTTTATTTCTTTCCGTGAAATCCCATCCCGAGCACAAAAACCTCACGACTCTCCACCCGGGAACTTTTGGGTTTAATTGTTTTCACCTTTTTAAACTGCTCACCCACTTCCTTCACAAACGCCGGATAATCCTCACCCTGAAAAGCCTTGCAATAGTAATTTCCATTGGGAAGCAGGAGCTCTGTCGCAATCGCAAGAGTCTGCCGTACCAGAATCATGGACTGCTGATGGTCCACCCAGCGATTACCAGTTGTACGAGGCGCAAGATCAGAGATGAGCACTTTAAATGCGGGCCTGATTTTTCGTACTTCCGCAATCAGTTCCGGCTTCATGATATTCAGCCTGATCCAGATTATTTCAGACCCTCCCTCGCGAGGCGATTTATCCACCTCCTGCAGGTCAACCCCGACCACAATCCCCTTTGCACCAACCACTTCCGATGCATAGAGAGACCAGCTGCCAGGACAGCAGCCAAGATCCAAAACTGAATCACCACGTCGAATAAAATTATGTTTATTCAAAGCTTCTTCGAGCTTATACACGGATCTAGCTGGATACTTGTCCTTTTTAGCCTTTTTATAATAGAAATCTTTTACTTTGCGCACGTTTATCAAGTCATTATGGGAAACAGCAAATCAATATCTGAATAGTAACTCACTTTTAGCGTATTTAGCTGCCTTTGACAAGACTGAAAATATGCTACTCATACGACTGCAGCATCTCACGAACCCACACCAGCGCCTCTTCCCGATTTTTCACCTCTCCCTCCACCTGAGCTTCCTGTAACTCATTTAAAATCCGTGAAAAAACAGGGCCGGGTTGTAATGAAAAAATCTCAATCAAATCCCTGCCAGTTACAAACCTGGGGCCACTCAGGGCTGGCTCAATATCTTTGGTGTAGGTTTCCAGAACATCACAGAGCAAAGCAGCAAGTTCTTCTTCCATTGCATCCGGTTTCAACTCTCCCTTGCCGGCCAGGCTGTCTGCCATGGCAATAAAAAAAAGTCCGATCAGGTCATCACCAGCTCGTTTTGCAAGTTTCAGACAGGCTCTTTTACTCAAGCCCTGTTTTCGACGCACGTTACAGAGATGAAAAGGATGCATGTGCATACCTGTTAAGGCTGCCACCCGATCACGCTTTTCGTTTGACCAGCGCAAATTGCGGCCGATCTCCTGCACCAGTGTCCGCCCCACTTCGTCATGATTATAAAAAGTGATACGACCGTCCTTCTCTTCGCGGATTTTACGTGTTGCAGGTTTGCCCACATCGTGCAGTAATGCTCCCCATTTCAATACTTCGTGCATGTCTGGTCTTGCCAGATAATCATGAAGCAAATCCTTGCATTCCGGGTAGAACATTTCCGGTTTAGCGAGGATCTTTTCCATGTTGCCCAAGGCTTCCAGGCTGTGACCAAAGACATCAAGATGATGCGATTCCGGCTGTTCCAGTCCCACTCCTTCCTGCAACTCGGGAATAACCTGAAAGAGTACACCTGATTTCGCCATGGCAGCAATGACATCATAAGCCCTCTCTGAAGCCATAATAAGATCCATTTCATAGCTGATCCGCTCCACCGATACCCTGGAAAGAAGCGACGCATGCTCACGAATAGCGGCAAGGCTTACATCATCCAAAACAAAACCAAACCTGGCCCAAAGCCTGTAGCCACGAAGCATACGCAAAGGATCACTGATAAAGGCATCAGGACAGATTCGAAGAATGCCCTGTTCAAGATCCTGTAAGCCATGTAACGGATCAATGAGATTCAGACTACCTGATGAAGCGGTGAAATCAAGAAAGCTGAGTCCCATGGCGTTGAGGGTAAAATCCCGCATGGATAAATCTTCTTCAATGCTGGTCGCCCCTTCGCGAAAGCTCGAAAAATCAATGGTCAGCCCCTTCCAGACAACACGACCGGCATCTTCTTCAGCAGTTCCCAGCGGCACAAAAGTACCCCCATTAAGGATATGAATCAGAGATCGACAGCAACGTACCGCATCACAATCAACGGTAAAATCAAGATCATTGGGCATGGTTTGCAGAAACCAGTCACGAACCGTACCACCAACAAAAAAAATATCCCGGCCAAATTCTGTAGACACCTGAGCAAGGGCCTTGAAAAGTTGTGGAGGATAGTCAGATATATGTTCACGCAGCGTATCAATATCACGAACAATCATGGCGTCCCCCTTTTCCTTTTCAATAATCATGTTTATATTGGTTATTCCTTACAGCATCAGAAGAACTTATCGCCCTTCGGGCGGGTTTTAAAAAGAGAATGTCGAATGTCGAACAAGGAATATCGAATATCGATCGGAATAAAAGACGATGGATCAAGGGCTTTTCCCCTTCTGCGGTTCGACCTTCCTCGGAGTCTTCGCTTACCTGTTCGATATTCGATATTCGTCCTTTAATGTTCGGTATTCATTTTTTAAGCTTCGTAAAAAATGAAAATTCCTATGCTATTGAACTTAACACTTAAAACTGAAAACCGAAACTCCATATGGATACTCCCACCCAGCGCATGCTGAAAGTCGGCAAGGCCACCATTGGCCTGATCGGTCTTGATATTGCCTTAAACAAAGCCCTTGCCGAAGAAATCCCGGTGAGGAACGCCTCCGCATTCCTTTATGAAGCAATCCGGGGACAAAACTATATTCCAGCAGGCATGGCAGACGACTACAAATCTGCCCTGGAAAGAGAATATAAAAAACTGCTGGGTCAGGAGGTGGAAGACGACGGGGATCTGATCATTCGTATTTTTGGTACAGGGTGCATCAGCTGCAACGGGTTGCGGGACGCAGTGATTGATGCCATGATGCAGGCAGATATCGCAGCAGACATCCATATGATCCACGAACCTGATGAAATCGGAAGGCATGGCATCACAGCAACACCTGCGCTCATGATCAACGGTAAGGTGAAGATCGCTGGCATCCATCCCACTCCGATTCAACTGGAACAGTGGTTGCTCGAAGCAGCAGACAACATACATGGCTAAGCAGACCAAACTTGTTCTTGCCCCCATCCGGGGTATTACGGATTGTTATTTCCGCAGCCTTTTCCATCAGCACTTTCCTGGATTTGATTCGTCCCTGGCCCCTTTTATCAACCCGCAACGTCACTCGTCTTTTCAACCCAAACAACTAAAAGATGTTCTACCCGAGAGGAACCGCACATTACCGCTTGTACCACAGCTGTTACACACCAATGCCGAAGATTTTTTATTTCTGGCCAGTCGTCTGCAGGAACTTGGCTACAAAGAAATCAACTGGAACCTTGGCTGCCCGGCACCCATGGTCACCATAAAAAATCGGGGTTCAGGTCTGCTCCCCTTTCCGGAACAGATCCTTACCTTCCTTGACCATGTAATCCCGAAACTCTCAATAGCTCTCTCCATAAAAACACGATTGGGCTATGAAGATAAAAACGAACTCCTCTCACTTCTGCCCCGCCTTGATGGCTACCCTTTAACAGAAATCATCATCCATGCACGGCTGGGCAGGCAATTGTACAAGGGCAAAACAGACCTGGAAAGCTTCGGCTTCTGCCTGGATGCCAGTAAACATCCCATTGTTTATAACGGCGACATTACTTCCGTGCAGAATTTTCTGGAATTGCAGCAGCAATTTCCGGAAATTAACAAATGGATGATAGGCCGGGGCGCTCTTGCCAATCCTTTTCTGGCAGGGGAAATAAAAAACTCAGAGGAATCAGACAAACTGGCAAGACTCCTCAACTTCCACGATGAACTGTACGCCTGTTATCGTGAATTGCTTTCCGGACAGGCCCATCTTCTAGGCCGTATGAAACAACTCTGGGTGTACCTCAGTGCATGTTTTCCACCTGAGAAGAAGACATGGAAAAAAATCAAAAAATGCAGAACAGAGAAACAATATCAACAGGTTGTGGATGAACTGTTCAAAGCCTTAAGGAACGGGAGATAAATAACTTGAACAAAAATTAATAGGAGTTTTTTTCGTATTCAAGGCGCGAGGCGGGAGCATAACGGGTTACGTGAGCAACGAGCAACACAGAAGACGGAAAAAAATACATTAATTTGTTCAAGTTATTTATTGTACGTTCCTAAGTGATGACTTTTGTAACTGACTGCACCCTCCCGCCACTCACTACAATAATCGCCTTTACCTCTTGAGAGAGAGATTTGGTTCCTGAAAAATGCTACAGTACAGATGTGTTCATTCTACAACAAGACAAAATATATCGGGACAATCACAATGAATATACTTAAATCACTGCAACAACGAAAATCCGTACGTGCTTTTCTGGATAAAGACGTCGAAATTGAAAAAATCAACGCTATTCTTTTTGCGGCCAGTCACGCCCCGTCCGGTGCCAACATTCAACCCTGGCAAGTCGCTGTGGTATCAGGTGAAACAAAAAAAAAGCTGCAAACACAAATCGAACAAAGCTTTAGACAGGGAGACAGAGGCAAAGCTGACTACCAGTATTACCCAAAAGAATGGATCCATCCTTACAAATTACGCCGTATAAATTGTGGACGGCTGATGTATGATACCTTAAAAATAAAACGCCCGGATAAACAACGCCGTCTGGATCAGTGGGCTGCAAACTATCGTGCGTTTGATGCTCCGGTCATGCTTCTGTTTTTCATGGATGCGTCTATGCAGACCGGTTCTTATATAGACTGTGGAATGTTTTTACAATCGATCATGCTGGCAGCCGTAGAGCATGATTTAGCAACCTGTGTACAAGCATCCTTTTCTGACTATCCTGAAATTATAAAAACTGTTCTGGGATACCCGAAGGACACTATTTTACTTTGCGGTATGGCAATGGGATACGAAGACAAAAATGCATTGGTAAACAGTTATCGTACTCCGCGTGAGGATATCAGTTCATTTACGCGATATTTCACTTAAATCCGGTACCAGCAATGCATCGGTATACACTGTACCCTCTTCAACCCTGGCATCGGCCCAGACGACACAACGCTGAAGATTGCTATTGGGAGCTAATTGAGCACGACCAATACAGACCCAATCCTGAAAAAGAGATCCTTTCCCGATGCTTGCCTGATCATCGACAAAAAAAGAATCTTCGGGAAAATCAGAAAACTCTTCCCAGAGAGGAATTTCCTTTTTCAATAATCTGCCATGCAGAGACAGATAATCTTTCACAGTCCCCATATCAGTCCAGGAACAGTCATCAACACGCAAAGCGCGGATTTTTTTCTGCTCCTGCAAAACCTCACGATATCGGTCAATAATTGAATATTCCTGTTTTAGAGGGATATGCTCCAGAACATCCGGCTCAAGCACATGAAGTCCTGTGAAAGCCATGAGATTCCCGTCCTGTTGATCATCAAAACCTGTGACGTAATCACCCTGTACTGAAACCTTGTTAAAACGGGGATAATCATGCATAGCCATGGTCACGACAGCCTTCTCAGCTTCGTGGGCTCGATACAATTCCCTGTAATTAATGGTATGATAAATATCACCATTGGTCACCAGCAAAGGCTCATTTCGCATGTTGGACAAGGCCAGACGCAAACCTCCTCCGGTGCCCAGGACAGTTTCTTCTTCCTGAATAATTATCCCGGACAAGCCAGCCAGAGCCGAAACAATCTGCTCTCGCAGATAATGACAGTTCACAATGATATGATCAAAACCTGCTGCCTGCAACCTGCGAATTGTAAGAAAAAGAAGAGGTTCGTTAAGAAGAGGAAAAAGAGGTTTGGGACGAAATTTTGTGTAAGGCAGAAGCCTGGTGCCGAACCCGGCTGCGAGTATCATGGCCTGCATGTCTTTACCTTTCTAATTGTTTAGTGCAGAATCGAGCCTGTCGCCGCATTTGAAAAAAACCAGAATTTCGATAACAAAAGGAGCTTGAAGGAACATTTTGTACTTCACAACC
>JAYEOK010000244.1:0-9345 GCA_034722915.1 Thermodesulfobacteriota bacterium
CTACCCTTCGGGAGCGCCATGGGAACTCTATCTTCCTGAAACAAGACGCATCGCATAGGTTACTATAGCGCCACGCCTTGTTTCAGAAAGCTACAGCCCCCATGACGCTTGCAGGATTTAGGTATAAGCAAATTTTTCTTAAGTCGTCTGTCAGCTGTTGTCTATTTATTAACAACCCTTAAAAAAAACTCCCTGCCAATTCCAGAAGAATCATCATACAGCTGATGACAAATCCAATCCAGGGTACCCAGATCGGCACAATTATACAGTTGTCCTGTCTGGGTTTTCGGCCCTTGATGACAATTAAGGCCATATTGATACAGGCAAAGACAATCAGGGTTACCATGCTGGTCAAACGGGCCAGTGTTACCAGTGGCAGCCAGAGTGCCATAACAAGAATCAGTGTGGTCAAGAGAAAGGTGGCTCGTAACGGGGTCCGGGTTCGGGAATTGATTTTACCAAGGAATTCCGGCAACCATCCCCGGCTGCTCAGGCCATACAGAACCCGGGCCCCCATGATGATCTGAACCAGAGCTCCATTGGTTACAGCAAAAAGACTGATCAGGGTGATAAGAGTTGGACTGGAACCTGTTTTATATTGATAGAGCAGTGCCAGGGGAGCCTGACTGCCGGCAAGCTTTTCCAGGGGCAGGGATAAGACTGCCACCAATGCAACAGCCATGTAGAGAATAGAGGTAATAACAAGGCAGGAAATAATGGCAAGAGGCATATTGGTTTGCGGGTTCCTGACTTCTTCGGCAACATTGACCATATCCTCAAAACCGATATAGGCGTAAAAGGCAAGAAAGGCTCCACTGAAAACCGCTGCCCAGCTCGTGCGCTCCCATGGCGGAATCATCTCGGGCAGTCTGGCAGGCAGTTCTGCCAAAACACCACCACCGATCCACAGAATGTAAAGCAGGCCAAATAATTCAATGGTGGTCATCAGAAAGATGAGTGTTGCAGACTCGCTGATCCCCCAGCAGGCGACCAGGCCAAGCCCGATTATCAAAACACTGAGCGCCAACCAGTCAGGTATGTCGAGAAACACATGGAGATAGCCCGCAAAACCCCGGGAGATGGTGGCAGCTGAAATCACACCAATGGCGATAACCATGACACCGACCGCGGTGGACAGCATCCTGTGACCAAAGGCCTCCTGGGTGTACAGTGCCTCACCGGCGCTCTTTGGGTATCGCGAGCTGAGTTCGGCAAAGGAAAATGCTGAAAAGCCGGCAATAAACGAGGCAACCAGAAAGGCAAGCGGCATATAGAAGCCTGCGGTTGCAGCTACCTCTCCAATCAGCACATAGATGCCGGCACCCAGGATAGTACCGAGTCCGTAAAAAGTTATGAGGATCGGGGAGAGACTGCGTTTCAGCGTAACTTGCATTGGGCCTTTCCAGATTAAAACCTGTTATCGATTCCAGAAAACACGGATTGTTTTTTCACCATCACCATAAGTGAATGAAAGGTCGCCCTGATAAGCACGGGCGATTGCCTCACCGATACGACGGGCAAGATGGATGCCGGTGGTAGTTATCAGGGTCTGCTCATCTTCTTCACTTATTTTCATGATTCTTTCCAGGGGATGTTCACCTTTTTCCAGCTTTTCTTCGTTATGGATGAGATTCAGCATCTCTTCCCGATGCTTGCCGAAAAAATATCCTGTAAGCGCAAGAGTTCCAGCCGGGTAATTATCAGCAATACGCTGACATGCCGGACAGATCACCTTGCTGGCATTAACAGGCGGTTCATACCAGGTCCAGCGCCCCTCAAGGTAGACGGAGTTGCATTCTGTACATGCTGTCGGCTCAGGCCATTTTTTATCCTCTTTGTATGTATCGTGGCGTTTTTCCTTTAACAACCTGTCTCGTCGTCCGTGTTGCCCTTTGTCCATTATGCATCCTCCCTGTTTTTTTTACATTGCCTGTTTATTGTGCTGCCGGAGAGCTTATAGTGTATAATATAAGACAGCAGAGCGTTTCACGAAAGGTAAAAACAACCAGGAGGCTACATAGCTGATTAAGAGAACATACAAGGAGGGGGCAAATATGCATGAAGCACTATTTTATCAGGCCGGTAAAGAAGGTGAGGTAATTTGCGGACTGTGCAACCATCATTGTCACATCAAGGTAGGAAAGCGTGGGATCTGCGGCGTACGGGAAAACCGGGACGGCAAGCTGTACAGCTTGGTGTACGGCCGCCTGGTTGCAGAAAATGTTGATCCCATTGAAAAAAAACCGCTGTTTCAATTCCTGCCCGGCAGTCGTTCTTATTCCATTTCCACAGTGGGCTGCAACTTTCACTGTCTGCATTGCCAGAACTACAGCATTTCTCAATATCCTCACCTGCACAGCGGGAACATAAGCGGTAGAGAGCGGACGTCGGAATCAGTGGTAGAAGATGCAGTGCAGGCAAATTGCGCAAGCATCAGCTACACCTATGTGGAGCCAACAATTTTTTATGAATTTGCCTATGACTGCGCAAAACTGGCCCATGAACGGCAGCTGAAAAATGTCTTTGTCAGCAACGGCTACATGGCCCCTGAGGTAAGCCGCCACCTGTCTTCAGTGCTGGACGGCATCAACATCGACATCAAAGCTTTTACAGACGATTTTTACAGGAAGGTGTGCAAGGCCAGGCTCCAGCCGGTGCTTGACAATGTTCAGCTCATGCATGAGCTTGGGGTGTGGGTTGAAGTGACCACTCTGCTCATCCCAGGTCTCAATGATTCACCGGAAGAACTGCGTAAAATAGCCCGATTTGTCAAGGAGGTTGATCCAGGAATCCCCTGGCATGTGACCGCCTTTTATCCCACCTACAAAATGATGGATCGAGATCCCACCCCAGTGGAAATTCTTCGCAGGGCCAGGGATATCGGCCTTGAAGAGGGGTTGCGTTATGTCTATGAGGGTAATATTCCGGGAGAGGGCGGTGAAAACACCTACTGCCCATCCTGTGGTACGGAACTGATTAGCAGGTTTGGTTTCAATATCCGGCAGAACAGGGTGGTCGATGGCTGTTGCTGTGACTGCGGAGAAAAAATAGAAGGTGTCTGGAAATAATATTGAAAACACCCTGAAAAGGTAAATATTCGGGTTAGTGCCCGATTGGTACCCAAACCACTACGTTGTAAATGTTTGGGTAGTGCCACAGGTTCGCTCAAGCCGGCTTGAGAGCTATATTGAGTCATATGCGAACAAACCGGATCGGGCGAAGATGGGGTGCTACCCGAATATTTACCTGAAAAGAGAGAAAAAATAATCAAGTCAGGTGTCATGTAAGAAAAGGAATCATAGAAAATAATTTTAAAAGGAGGCCTCAAGTGACCACAATTTCTAGAATTCTTCTACCGATTGACTTCACCGAATGCTCAATAACCGTGCTGCCCCATGCAAAATTGATGAAGGAAAAATTTGATGCCGACCTCTATCTGCTTTACACCATGCCAGGGGCTGAACAATATATGGGCCTGGAGATGGAAACCGACTGGTTTGCCAACTATGGACATGCACTGAAACAGGAAGCGAAAAGTGCCCTGAAGAACTTTATTAAGAGGAATATGCAAGGCTTTGAGCCCAAAAAAGCCGAAGTTCGTGTCGGTGAAATTGTTGCCGAAAGTGTTATTTTTGCGGATGAAGAACAAATTGATCTGATTATAACAGCGAGTCATGGCTGTCATACGGCAGAAAATCGAATCTACGGATCTATTGCCGAAGGAATCAGCCGCGCATCGGGTTGTCCGGTGATGATTGTCCATCCCTGATTTCTGCCGGGAGGCCTGCCAGGGAAGCATTGGAGATGTTCGAATCCTTCTCATCCTGATAGGTATATTGGCGGTTTATGGGCTGCAACAGGGGAATCCGGGGACAGGATACCGTTTCTTTCACAGATAACTGCTTAAATGATATTGTGTCCCAGGATTTTTTGGATGCACTTATTACTCTCCCATTACCTGTACCGGATTTCTGAACTATAAGTTTATTCTGTCACCTGACAAAAGCATCAACCATGGCATAGCCATTCCTGTTGAAGTTTTCGGATGAACAGAGACATCAGGAACGTATTGTTTTATGAAATCAATATAACTTGAGGTTCTGGTATATATAGCGTACCAGCCATCATATTGATCACACGGTACACCGGCAGATACTAAGCCGACATGAATCCAGGTATTATCAACTTTGCTCACTATTGGCCCCCCACTATCACCAACACACGTATCTTTCCCTTCATAATAGCCAGCACAAATTTGCGATGACAGTAGATAAGGAGAACCATAAATATTATTACAATAACTACTGGCTACAACAGGTAAATCAACCTGGCGAAGCTTCTCTGGATAGTAAGGATAAGAATAGCCATCTGCCATCCCCCAGCCTATAGCTGTTGTCATTTCACCAAGCATTGAAGGTGGAACTCCTTCAAGTGACTCTCCTGCAAATATTGGGACAGCAGGCTGAGACGGCGATTGATTAATCTCAAGTAATGCAATATCGTTTTGCAAATAAGTATCATTGTACTGCGGGTGAATATGTATACTTTTGACCTGGATTCGGTTAATCGAAGAACCACTTAAATCATATGCACCAATAGCAACTTCGATATCATTCGGTGATTGGCCATAAGCACAATGCGCTGCTGTCAAAACCCAGGAACTACCAATCAGTGCCCCCCCACAGAACTGTGCGTAATAAATATCTGGTTCCCTGGAACGGAGTAGTGCTGTCATCCACGGCCAGTCACCAATCTTAGAGTCAGTACCGCCCCAGATTTTAATCGAACCGGGACGGTTTTCTTTGTCGATATGTATTGTCTCGTTTTTAGACACATCAGTTTCCATCAAGTATTGCTCACCGGCATTAGCTACGCCTGGTGTAAAGTAGCTGACGAACAACACCAAAAAGAAACTAACACCGGTAAACGGTAAGTGAGGCCGGCATAAGTGCCTTGGTGGTACTTTTAACCTATTCATTTCAAATCATTCTCCAGTTTTCTCGGGGGCGAAGTTGATACCCTGTTTCTTTAGGGTGCTTACCTGTTTTTTATTACAGGAGTTAGGGAGTAAGGCAATAATGTCAGTTTGAGGAAATCAGGTCCTGGATGTGGCAATATTTAATCGCAGTTATCCTCTTGGAATATATAGGCTAACTGGGAAGACAGATTGTAAATTATTAAAATCTTTGTCTGTGGTTAGGATGGGCATTTTACGTCGTGAGGAGATTGCACAGATAAGAAAATCAGTATTGGAACCCTGAATTCCTTTTTTTCTTGCAGCATCAAAATACTCAGCTACCAACTCGTAATCCTATGATTTCAACTCAATATCAGCAAAAGCTTCAATGTGCAGTTTTAACATATTAAATTGTTTTTTTGATTGTATGCCACTTAAAAGTTCTTGCCTGATTGGACCAATAAATTGAACACGAATTTCTTCGATTAAATTTCTTAATTCCTCAATGTATGGATTAGTCTCAACAGTATTTCTTCCGAGTGCAAGCGACCATATACAAGTGTCCACAATGATTTTCATTTTACAGCTCGTTGCTGTTTGTAGTCATAGTCTTTGTCGAAGACCACTGTATTGAAAATATTGAGAATTTCTGATTGTTTTCTACGTTAGATATATTCATGCAAAGCTTCAGTGACAACACCTTTTTTTGTTCTATGTTTTCCAATTATTTTTGCTTCTTCAATAAGCGTATCATCAAGTGCGAGATTTGTAGCCATGATCGTTCCTCCTGTTTTGTTTACACATTATTATACGTCTTTCAGTGTGTAATGTGAAGAGATGAATTGGGTTTGATTTTTACACATTAGAATCTGGAATCCGGGGACATGATACTGTTTCTTTCACAGATAACTGCTACATCTGGAGCATAGCCGACTGTATGGGAATTGAACCACAATAATTTAACGTTCTCCTGGAATAATTCGAGTTGGATTTCAAGATTTGTAACGAGATCTTGGCTGGCCTCCTTAAAACTATCTAACACCGGTAAACGGTAAGTGAGGCCGGCATAAGTGCCTTGTTGGTATGTTCAACTTCTTAACTTTAATAGAACTTTCCATTTCCTTGTTTTTTATGACAGCTTTTGAGGAGTAAGGCACTAACCCGGTTCAACCGGAAACAATTCAGTTCACTGGATAAGTGCCTTATCAGAATATGTTCAAAAAAAAGCAAGAAAATATTCTGTAAGGCACTAACCGGTAAACGGTAAGGTAAGTGAGGCCGGCACTCATTTCAGTACCCCCTTGAGGGGTATGAGTGCCTCGTTGGTATGTCCGACTTGCTAACGTTAAACGAGCTTTTCCTTTTCTCGGAGTCGGAGTTTATACCCTGTCTTTTTAGGGTGCTTACCTGTTTTTTATACCCCTTAAGGGGGTACTGAAAAGAGTGACAGCTTTTGAGGAGTAAGGCACTAAACTTCCAGTTTTGTAAAAATGTCTAGGATCGCAAATGAGCCAACTGTGGCTTATCAACAGAGCACGCGCTAATCCTACAGTTGAAGGCATCTGGCTTGCGACTGAATCGCACAACGAGGTAGCTGATGGTCGTAATTTTTTCGGGGTAGATGTTGTCAAACTCCAAACTGAATTTGCGGAAATTAGTCAGATGCCGCCTGCAGCATTTGATCGTCGACTTTATGAAGCTGCAAAAGTTCACTCCGAAGATCTTATTTCTCGAGATGCTCAAGATCACATCAATCAGTTCGATAGGTAGACGCGACTGGCTTCGACTGGCTATGGCTTGGAGGAGTTGTCTTCTCGTACACACGCAGTGGCTTGCCCTGTATTGAAAAAAGTGGGGGGAGTATGGGGGGAATCTAGTGTCAATAAAAAAAAGGTTTTAACCGATTTGGCTAAAACCCTCTATATTGCTTGGCTGGGGGACAGGGATTCGAACCCCGATAAGCGGAGTCAGAGTCCGCTGTCTTGCCGTTAGACCATCCCCCAGGATGTGTCACTATTGAGGTCGATTATTTAGAAAGTTTTGTCGCTTATGTCAAGGAAAAACCACTATCAGGAGATAAGGACTCCGGCATAGCCAACAACCTGGTTTGTGTCACCGGAGATTTCACCCGAATCAGTATAGCGAACCAGTTCTGTTTGCGTGGCGCCTAACTCAAGGGCAGCAATAAGAGCAACAGTTACCGGCATGATGCCACACATGGAGATCTGATTTTCGAGGATGGATTTGTAAAGTATGGCGGGATCCATGTCCGCGAGTTTTCCTAGAGCAAAGTGGTCTTTTTGTTCTGCTGCCTCCCGTGATTCATAATGGGTCATATCAGAGGATGCAACAATAAGGACATCTTTTTTACTTTCCCTGATGACTTTTGCCAGTGCACGGCCGACTTCTGCCACTACTTGATAGGAGATATGGGCGATAGTGATAGGAACAATGGAGAGATTGGGCTGTTCCATTTGCAGAAAAGGAATCTGCACTTCAAGCGAATGCTCGTATTGATGTGCTGCCTCATCTTCTTCAACATAATCGGATTCTGCAAGGATAGCTGCTGCAAGATCCTGATCCACAGGAACAGATCCCATGGGCATGTCCCAGGTGGCGGTAGAAAGAGCAACTGGTGCGCCTCTACCGGTGTGGTTGGGGCCTAGAAGAATCACAGTTTCAGGGATTTTGATCCTGCCAAGAGTTTCTGCGGCAACAGCTCCGGAGTAGACATATCCGGCATGGGGTGAGACGGCAGCCAGCACTTTTTGTTTGTTTACAGGGATGGTACCTGCCAGTTCCTGAATGGCAATGCGGAGAGTTGCGTCATCACCAGGATAAAACTGGCCGGCAACGGCTGGTAAGCGAATGGTCGTGTTCATCTCAGCTCCTTTTGACACTCCAGCCAGTTCCATCCGGGCCGTCTTTCAACTCAATCCTCTGTTCGAGAAGTTTATCACGGATTTCGTCACTGCGGGCCCAGTCTTTGTCAGCTCTTGCCTGGTTTCTTTGCTGAATTAACTCAAGGATTTCTTCTTCACTGATAGTTATTCTGGCAAGCATTGCTGCCTTTTTTGCTGCAAGGTAGTCAGCAGCATTTTCCTGTAAAATACCCATGATTGCAGCTAGTTTTCTTAAGGTGGCTGCCGCGTCTTTTAACAGTATGCAGTCCTTTTCTGATGGTGCTTCAGGGAGTTGTCTCATGATTTTATTCATGACCTTGACAGTTTCAAAAAAGGTTCCCTGAGCCTGAGCAGTATTAAAATCATTATTCATGGCTTTTTGAAACCGTTCTTCCATGGCTGTGATTTTTGTTCTGTCTTTGCTGCTCGCCACAGAATCAGTGTTTTCAGGACGACCTGCGTTGAGTCTGTCCACTGCTGCAACACATTCATATAAGCGGTCAAGCCCTGCCATGGCATCCTGCATGGCAGCTTCTGAAAAATCCAGGGGGTTACGGTATTGCGTTGAAAAAATAAAAAATCTGAGCACCTCGGGATGGTAATGGTCAAGAATATCTCTGATAGTGAGAAAATTGCCAAGGGATTTTGACATCTTTTCATCACGGATGGTGACAAAACCATGATGAATCCACATATTCACAAAAGGTTTCTCATTGGCTCCTTCACTCTGGGCAAGCTCGTTTTCATGGTGGGGGAAGATCAGGTCCTGTCCGCCACCATGGATATCAAAGGTGGATCCCAGATATTTACGGCTCATGGCAGAACATTCTATATGCCAGCCAGGCCGGCCTTGGCCCCATGGGCTGTCCCAGCTGGGTTCGCCGGGTTTGGATGCCTTCCACAGAACAAAGTCCATGGGATTTGTTTTGTTTTCATTCACTGAGACGCGTGCCCCGGCCTGCATGTCTTCAAGGTTGCGACCGGAGAGTTTGCCGTATTCTGCAAATGAATTCACGGAATAGTACACATCGCCTCCAGCGGGATAAGCCATGTTTTTGGCAATGAGTTCGCTGATCAAGTCGACCATTTCCTGTATATGTTCGGTGGCTTTGGGCTCCATTGTGGGGCGATCCACACCGAGCTTGTCCATATCAACATAAAATTCATCGATAAAACGGTTCGCTAGTTCTTCGGTTGTGGTGCCCTGTTCAGCGGCTCGGGCAATGATTTTGTCATCAATATCTGTGAAATTTCGAATATAAGTGACTTTGTTACCAAGATAGCGGAGGTAGCGGACTATCATATCAAAGGCCAGCGCTGATCTGGCATGGCCAATGTGACAATAGTCGTAGGAGGTGATTCCGCACACGTAGAGCTTGATGTGGCCCGGTTCAATGGGTTGGAATAGTTCTTTCTTTCGGGTAAGAGTGTTATATATTTTGACTGACATAATGATTGAGTCTGGAAAGCTGTTTGCTTTTAATC
>JAYEOK010000245.1:0-2102 GCA_034722915.1 Thermodesulfobacteriota bacterium
GGAATATCGAATATCGATCGGAATAAAAGACGACGGATCAAGGGCTCTTCCCCTTCTGCGGTTCGACATTCCTCGGAGTCTGCGCTTACCTGTTCGATATTCGATATTTTCTTTTTAAAACCCGCCCAAAGGGCGATAAGTTCAACAAAGCCGCAGGCGTAGCGGACTACGTTGAGGACTTTGTGATTGATGATCGGCCAAAGATGGCCTGAAGACAAGATGCGAGATGTTCAAGTTATTTGCGCTCCGTTCCTTAGTACCTTATAAATTCTTTTCGTGTTTTTTTGAAAAGAATTTGGTGAAGGTACTTATGCCGGCTTTTCTTACCGTTTACCGGTGTTAGATGATCTGTTTCATTGCACTCATGTAGGAGCGAAGTTCTTCTCCAATAGCTTCAACACCTGTGTAACGGATGGACTCATTGGTTTCTATGAGTTCCACGTTGTTTACGCCATTGTCTTTTGTGTCAATGGTTTTACCGATCACATCAGTATTCACTGTCTTCATAAAATCCTGAAGAAGTGGAAGGGCAGCATGGTTGAAGAGGTAACAGCCATATTCAGCAGTATCTGAGATAACAACATTCATTTCGTACAGTTTTTTTCGTGTTATGAGATTGGCGATCAGCGGAACCTCGTGCAGAGACTCATAATAGGCGGATTCTTCTTTGATCCCGGCTGAAACCATTGTGTCAAAGGCAAGCTCAACACCAGCCTTAATCATGGCCACCATGAGGATGCCATTGTCAAAGTATTCCTGTTCGCTGATCTCAGTATCTGCAGCATTAGTTTTCTCAAAATCGGTTTCACTTGTCTCTTTACGCCATTTTAATAGATTGGCATCATCATTGGCCCAGTCTTCCATCATGGTTCTGGAAAAATGTCCAGACATGATGTCATCCATATGTTTATGAAATAGAGGTTCCAGAATAGTTTTCATCTCTTCACAAAGTTCATTTGCTTTGATCTTTGCAGGGTTGGAGAGTCTATCCATCATGTTAGTGATTCCACCGTGTTTGAGAGCTTCGGTAATGGTTTCCCAGCCATGCTGAATCAGTTTTACTGCGTAGGCTGCATCCATTCCCTGTTCTGTCATCTTGTCGTAACAGAGAAGGGATCCGGTCTGCAGCATTCCGCACAGAATAGTCTGCTCGCCCATGAGATCAGATTTGACTTCAGCCACAAATGAAGATTGGAGGCAGCCCGCACGATGTCCACCGGTTCCTGCCGCGTATGCCTTGGCAATGTCCCAGCCAATTCCCTGATGATCATTTTCGCGATGCACTGCAATGAGAGTTGGAACGCCGAATCCGCGTTTATACTCCTCACGAACCTCTGTTCCGGGAGATTTGGGAGCAACCATGACAACGGTGATATCGTCGCGGATCTGCATTCCTTCTTCAACGATGTTGAATCCATGGGAGTAGGAAAGGCATGCGTCCTTTTTCATCAATGGCATAACAGCTTTGATAACGTTGCTGTGCTGTTTGTCCGGGGTCAGATTAATAACAAGATCAGCAGTGGGAAGCATTTCCTGATACGTTCCCACTGTAAAATCATTTTCAGTGGCATTTTTCCAGGATTGACGTTTTTCAGAAATGGCAGCATCACGCAGGGTGTAGGAAACATCAAGGCCAGAGTCACGCAGGTTCAATCCCTGGTTGAGGCCCTGGGCGCCACAACCAACAACAACGATTTTTTTACCCTTAAGCGCTTCGACACCATCAAATTCTGACATATCCATGAAACGGCATTGTCCAAGTTCTTCGAGCTGCAGACGCAGGGGGAGGCTGTTAAAATAGTTATTTGACATGATAATACTCCTTAAAAAAAGAATGAACATTCGAGGTTGAACACCGAATGAAAAAAATGAACGATGATACAGTTAATTAGTACCTTACAGAATATTTTCTTGTTTTTTTCAAAGAAAATATTCTGATAAGGTACTTATGCCGGCTTACCGTTCATCACCGGTGTTAGTGCCTTACTCGTTAATTCCTGTCATAAAAAACAAGAAAATGAAAAGTTCGTTTAACGTTAGCAAGTTGAACATACCAACAAGGCACTTACACCCCACAAGGGGGTACTGAAATGAGTGCCGGC
>JAYEOK010000246.1:0-9231 GCA_034722915.1 Thermodesulfobacteriota bacterium
TGGGGTGTAAGTGCCTTGTTGGTATGTTCAACTTGCTAACTTTAATAGAACTTTCCATTTTCTTGTTGTTTATTACAGCTTTTCAGGAGTAAGGCACTAACACCGGTAAACGGTAAGTGAGGCCGGTGTAAGTGCCTTGTTGGTATGTTCAACTTGCTAACTTTAATAGAACTTTCCATTTTCTTGTTTTTTATTACAGCTTTTCAGGAGTAAGGCACTAACCCGGTTCAACCGGAAACAATTCAGTTCACTGGATAAGTGCCTTATCAGAATATGTTCAAAAAAAAACAGGTAAGCACCCTAAAGAGACAGGGTATAAACTCCGACTCCGAGAAAATATTCTGTAAGGCACTAAGGAACGTACATTAAATAACCTGAACATCTTTCTTGCCCTTCGGAGTCTCGTGCCTCGCTTACCTGTTCCGCCAGCAATACTTTAAAAACCGTTACATACAGGGAGTATGCAAAGCTTTTTAAAGTGTCGCTGACGAAAAAATTGCGGCGAAATATGTTCAGGTTATTTAATTCCCGTTCCTAACGCGGAATCAGGAAAGGAATATACTGCTCCGTTTCTCCCTGCAGCCATTCGCATAAGCGACGGCATTGACTGTGGATAATCCATCTCATTTTTGTCTCCAGACCTGTTGGTGGATATTGTAAACGCTGATCAAGTTGTCTTCGCCATGTTTGTATCAGTGCCTTATGTACGGATGGTTTCATCTCCACCGGTCGCAAACCGCTCTTTACTTCCACCCTGGAGCGATAGACAAAATCTTCGGGTTTTACGATTCGTCGGTTAATTAATCCAAGAACCAGCCTTTCCCCGAAAACTCTCCATTCCTCAACAAGATCACACGCAAGGGATGGACGACCGGAGGCAATCTCATGCAAGGCACCAAGATAGGGATCAAGGCCTGCCGCACGAATACCATTCAATACCTCATTGGTGTAAAGAGTATAAACAAACGAAAGCAACCCGTTTACCGGATCCAGAGGCGGCCTGCGGTTACGTCCTGAAAAATGAAATTCATCATTACGGATAAGAAATGAAAATGTTGAAAAAAATATTCTTGCGGCAGCCCCTTCAATCCCGCGGATTGTTTCGGTACAATCCGCTTCAGGGATACGCTGCTGCAATGCTCGAATCCTGACTGCTGCTTCACGCAGCTCGTTTATCCCATACTGCGAACCGCGTCGCAACAACAAGCGAACCTGATTTTCCAGTTTACCGGTAACCACTGATCCGGCCAGTTTTATTTTTTCAGCAGACTCACCAAGCCGTATATACTGCTGCTGCCGCAGACGCACATGCCCGGAATCATCAAGCAAAAGACGTGCACGAAATCGCCCGCCCGGTGTCATAAACACCGTATCCACCTTATGAGAAATAAGAAAATCAAGCACCGGCCCTGTCAGACTGGTTCTACCCGCCAGAGTCAACTGCTCCAGACCTTTAGCCGGAATAGTCTGCACTGTTGTTTTTTTCCGCATTATTTTCAGACAATCTCCATCCTTTCGCAGATAACAACCCGGCTCAATAATATACAATGAATCCATTTTTTCACTCCATCACATAAAACGTTCCACCTGTCTGATGGCTGTCTGCAGACTAAGCAGGGCATCTTTAAGGTTTTCCACTTTTTCTGATTTGGGTTCTGTTTTCTTAAAATTATCAATATGCAGTAAAGGATGAGCATATTCTTTTCCATGTACTGCAAAGCTGCAGGGGAGATCACTGGTATGCTGCTCAAGCAAACTGTGAATCCGCTTGCAGCCCAAAACGGTACCACGAACCTTTGATATCCTATAATCAAGCAGCGGGCGATTGTATTCCGGCAATTCCGAATAGAGATGGTGGAGCAAATGTCTGCCCCGTGGAAGATGTGCCAGTGTCCCCAACAGAATCTTTTCTTCACGAACAGAAAGTGTTTTTCCAGTACGGGCAGACGCAACAATTTGTCCAAGCATGGAGCAACGCTCCGTAAGGGTGGCAAGTTCCGGATATTCCGCTGCCCACTTCGCATGACGTGGATGGACAATTACCTGAGCCTTTTTATGTGTTCCGGCAAGTTTCTGCAACGCTTCTGGAGCAGTCGGTGTGAGGCCACGGAGATACTCAAACTGGCTATGTTGTTCACGGTCGACCGCCCGAACAAACCAGGATGGTTTGCCACTTCCCCGATGAATGCCCATGGGTAATTTAACCAGGTTGCCAAAACCTTTTCCGCTGACTCTGTCCTGTTTAGGAAATATTTCAAGATGAAAACAACTGACATCACCAGCAAGCCCGGTTGTTAACTGCTGCAAAGCTTTTCGCATTATCGCAGCCTCAACAGGTTCTGCCACAGGAAACCAGAAATGATACCCCTTTCCACCACTCACTTCGGCAATACTCGTCAGGCTATGCTCCCTTGAGAGTTCCAAAATTCGTTGGTGCAGGTAGATACTTTCACGTCGAATATTGGCAGAATTCTTTTTATATTGCTCAGGTTGCCGCAGGGATTTAATCAAATCCACATCAATGACGCCTGTGTGTACCTGACTCTCGCCATTGAGCAGATAAATGCCGTATGTTTTGCTGCCACGCAGATGATCATTGATATCAGACGGCATCAATTCATGACGCACCGGAACATAGCCCTGTTTTTCACGGTTTTTATCAGACCACTGCCGGGCAAAGGCATCTTCTCTTCCACGAAACAAACGCATAAAAAGCCTGATATTTTCTTCATCACGCCGCATATCCAGAAACGGTTCAGCAACTTCACTTTGCGAACGAACTGAAGAATTATCAGTTTTGTCATGAACGACAGACCATGAGCCTATTATGTCCGCAGGAACAGAACGTGCAGCCATGGCTTTCACACGGATTAAATCTTCATTCCTGCCCAGCATTCGCAGTGTTTCGAGGTGGAACTTCCACGAAGGTTGAAAACCTGGCCGCTTCTCGTTTATCCATTCCAGAATATCCAGGCTCCCGGTAATGAGACCATGCTGCTGACAAATCAGAGCCAGATTATTAAGATCATCATCCCCAAAATGCTCGCGCATCTCTATATTAGCTGCACATTCCTTAACAAATGCACGTCCCTTATCATCGAAAGGAATTTGTCTGACTCTCTCGATGAGCAAGCTATAGTTGCTATTCTGTTTGATGTCAGACTGTATTTTTTCAAGCTGTTCCATAATGTTTCTCGCAATTTTTCAACGCGTTGCTGTCTCTATTTAAGCAACGTAACCACAGGTTTCCTGGCAACCTGTTTTCTTTCTTTTATAAATTCGGCAAGTCGCTTAAGATTGGGATAGCTGAAATTATATCGAATTAATTCTGAGACAATGTTTTCGGCTTCGTCATAACGTTCCAGGCGATAGAGACATGCTGCCAACCAGAATTGAGCTTCCCTTGACCCATTTCCATATGTATTACTGCAAAACATATCAGCCTGACGTGCAGCATCCATCCCTTTTTTATAATCTGCCATGGTGATAAAGATCCTTGCTGCACGAATCATGGATTTATGACGACTTCTCCTGTCCCGCTCTGCTGATTTTTCCAGGATCTGCACTGCCTGGGAATAGCGTCCACGGGCTGCAAGGATATCAGCCTCAGTCCAGCAAATATATGGCCGTCTCCTGTTCACGGGAATACGCTCAATATATTTCCCTGCCCGTTCGATCTGCTGTGAAATAAGAGCACAGCGCCCGGCAAGTTCGAAAACATAGTCGATGTTATCATTTCGGGATGCTCTTGCCGCTGCTGTTTCCAGATGAGCTAAAGCATCTTTGTTCTCACCAAGGGCATGGAGGGTCTTGGCATAGGCAAAATGCTTAAAAAGCGGTGACATATGATCCCTGTTTTGATCTTCGGAAATCAGCCTCTCAAGCAGTATTTTACTTGAAGCCGGCTGACTGCACTTCAGAAAACAAGAGGCCAGATGATACATAGCCCTGATATATTTGGGCCGTTGCTGATGCTGATTCTCCCGTTCTTCCCGGGTGAGCTTTTCATAATTGGCAACAGCTTTCTCAAAAAGAGGAATTGCCTGACGCGGCTTATCTTCAAAATCTTTATACACCATGGCGTCCCGATAAAAGAATGCCACTGAATCCGGTTTTAAATTCTGACATTTACCAAAGGCATGATGTGCAGTTTCAATGAGCTTACGTCTTTCCACATGTGGCATTGGAGAACGATCTCTTTTGTTCGCATAGAGTGACTCATATGCGGCATAGCCAAAATTGTACCAGGCAAGGGCGTTATCCGGTTCGGCTGCAGTGAGTGGTTTTACAACAGCCATTGATTCGGCATAACGGCCAAGCCTGCAAAGAACAAAACCGGACTCACGGACCAGCTCAGAATCCAAACCACAGTCACACAGATCCGGCCATTTTTCAGCAACCGGATGCAACAGAGCAAGAATATCTTCCCAACGGTTTTCACTCTTCAGTTCAGCGATTTCAAGTCGCAGCCGATCATAATCTCGCTTCACGACTTCATGTTCCCAGGGTGATGCTGCCTGTGAGACAAGAAAATCGTCTGGATTAGTTTTGGAAGGACAAACCTCTTCCTGCCGGGGTAATTCCACATGACCCACAATTTTTGCGGTCTCTTCAAGCTCCTGCTGTAATGCAATGGCGACCATATCCGTATCCTCCTGTTGAAAGTTTTGTGACCTTTACTTTCTCTTACGGGCAGGATTGGATTTTTTTTGTGGAGGGAGAAAAAATAAATAAAAGAACAGAGTCTCAATCCCCTCGAATCGGGGCATTCCTTCAAGGAAGAATTCAGAATGTTACTGTCATAGACTATAATTCTTCATCGCATAATGATAGAAAATTACTGACATTAAAAAATATATATTCTCGGTTCTTCTCAGTACAACCACAAAGAGAGGATACCACAGATGCTATCGACACATAGTGATGGAAGCCCAGCAATTGCATTAAAAAATACTTCTTGTCCGTCCAGGGGCAAACGCTACTCAAAAGCACAAAAAGAGGAAATTCTGGAATATGCGAAGGAACATGAAGTCGTCGTCGCAGCTGTGAAGTTTAATGTTACCAGTAGCTCAATTTATGAATGGCGTCGGACTCTAATTCGACGTAACAAATTAGATGGGACCTCCGGTGCCACTGAAAAAATTGAAGTAGAAGATTCAAAGACGAACAGAAATTACAAAATTATCAATAAATGGAAGGTACATCCTGGATATGGGCCGAGCCAAATTCGTAACATGCTTAAACGAGACGGTTTTAAGGTATCCGTTGGGACTGTTCGACATGTTATGGAAGAAAATGGATACATTCCGCCCACGTTGAAACGCAAGGAGCATGTTGGACGTTATGAGGCCGGGCGTCCTCGAGAACTGTACCATTTGGATTTTTACCATTTTTTCATTCATAAGCAAAAACAGTGCATTTTGTTTATTGAAGATGATTTCTCCCGTTTCATCGCTGGCTGGGCTATGGCACCGTCTGAAAGAGCAGACCCGGTAATTGAAAGTTTTGATCAGGCGGTTTTGCGTTATGGCAGACCCGATGGAGTAATGACAGATAGAGGCTCAGCTTTTCATTCCTGGAAAGGTTTGTCTCGCTTCGAGGCTTTGTTGGAAGATTATGAGATCAACTATTTCATGGCCAAAGAAGCAGCAGTCAACGGTAAGGTTGAGGCCCTTAATGCCAGTTTTCAAAAGGAATGTGTTGAACAAACCGAGTTTATGGATCTAACAGATGCAGCTCGGGGTATAGGACGATGGGTAGAACATTACAATCACCGACGTACTCATCACGGCCTTGGCGGTCTTTTGGTGCCTGCGGATCGTTTCTACGGGGTTGCAGACCAGAGCTTAAAAAAGATCGAACAGGGGTTGGGAGCCGATATAACCGAACTCACCAGCCCTGATAGTCGTGGTTTGGATCTGTTCAGGGTGGTTTCTTACGGTGGCAAACCACAAATATGGCTAATGGGAGAGAAAATTCTCGGATAGGTGGTTGAAAAGGGGGTGGTTGCTTCGTATATAGGAAGTCACTAAACGAACCCGGAAACAACCACCCACACCGAGCATGAATATAATAGAAGATCTTCACAATAACAAGCTGACAGTAATCTCTATGCATAAAATAATTCAGGATTGCGCTGATTTTCTGCACCTGGACCTCGATGATTCGTTGAAAAGTATTTGTGAAAAAGCCAGGGTAAACCGTACTCAGGTTTATGAACGAAAGAAGCAATTAGAAAACATTCTGGATGGGCTGGAATTGGCATCTCCAGGTCGTCCCGTAGCCATCGAAAATGAATGTCCTGACGCAACGTGGAAATTACGTGAAAAGATCCTTCTATATCGTCTGGATCATCCGGGTGCTATGGTGATTAAAAAAAGTGGGAGAGCAAGTTATAGTGATGGCTTTGTTCGATTCATTCTTGACTTGCTGGATGAATGGCCTGGCTCACTGAACTGTTTCTGCCGTCAGGTAGCTGTGCCATATGCAACGCTCCGGGAATGGTGTAAAAAGGATGAGAATCAGCCATACGTTAAACAACCGGATCGACCATACAATCTTCCTGCTAATGCGAGTAAAGATTTCAGATGTATTGTTGAGGATTTTGCAATATGGGATGGAGGAACCAGAGACTTCTTTAAATATGAAGCCGTTCGGATGAACTTGGGACCAACACCAATTCGTAGAGTTTTGGTTATTTGTGGAATGTTACCAGTAAAATCGCCCAAAGCACCTCGTTACCGGGGATCTACAACACGTTGTCAACCAGGCAGCATACTGGTTACAGATGGCAAAACAATAGAAGCAAGGCTTATTCCCATCGATAAAAAGCTGACCTTCAATTGGCAGGGGATTGTAGATCAGGCAACTATCTGTCATACAGGGGTGGTGGTAACTAAAACTGAATGTGCAGCTGGAGTACTGGATGCTTTTGAAAGTAGTTGTAATTTTATGGGTCGGCCACCGTCCGCTCTCATCCATGACAATAAGCCGATCCATAATGATCAGGGGATGCGTATCCATATTGGGAAAACGACTACCATGATTCCAGCTACCTTGAATCGCCCCGAGAACAAGGCTTCTATTGAGGGAGAATTCGGTAAATATGAACAGGCAGTTGGTACCATTTATCTTGATGACAGTACTCCACAAACGTTGATCCATAGTGCAGTTCGTGAAATTTTACGTGCATATACTGCAGGAGTTAATCATGCTGGTCGTGCTGAGTTTAATGGGAAAAGCCGGCAACAGGTTTTACGAGAGACCTGTCCAGATCCGGAAAAAGACAGAAAATTTATAGAACAATTACATGCTGATCATAACTCAGCAAAACGAGTTGATACTCTACCTACAGAAGAAGTGAGTCGATTACTATTGGATGAAGGATTTAAGCGTTTCGGTATCAAAGAGCTGGATCTAGATGGGAAAACCAGGCAATGGCTTGCCGGGCGTTACTCCCCTGAGGCTATCAGACAAGGACTGGCCATATTCGGTACGGAACGAGATAAGGGACGTCTCCAGAACGATATGGCTCACCGTTATCTTGTAAAGGTGATTCAGAATTGTCAGGCAGAGATAGATCTCCGGCGGCAAGAGGAGTATCTACGTGCATTCGCTGAAATTGAGCGTAGAGGATGGCTTCAACAATTAGAAGAAGATTTTACAACACTAAAAGCAGAGAGCAACGGAAGTACGCCGGAAAAAGACTTGGCCTTTTGCCTGAGTGACAATGCTGTATTTGGGGGTCTGCCGCTACAGAGAACCTTCTGGGAAAATAAGTTGCAGCTCGTTCTTGAAAAAAGTCGTAAAAAAATATCTGCTGTTTGTCGCCATGTCCGAAGACTGTTTGAGGCACCACTGGAAAGTCGTTTTGCCTTAATCAGTAAATTGGTTGCTTGGGAATATCAGTTAATTTGATGAGTCACAGAAAACTACTCTGATTTTATTGCGAACAGCACTTGATATTGTGCCAGCTTGTGTTGAAAGGCTGTGGCAAGGGATAACGTTAGTAAGAAAACCAGACAAGCAAGCATGTTTGACAGACTTATTTTAGAAAATTCAATTTATAGAGATTGATTTACCCATGATAGTGGCTCATGCTGAATAACAGTTTGAGTCAGACAAGCTGGGATAGACTGAGAGTCTTTTGTATCTTTCAGTGTCAGTAATTAATCTATGAAAGTGTTTGACAAGGACAACTTTTAAAGCAAAAGCCCACCAATAATATGGTGGGCTTTCTTCTTTTCTAAAAACAACAATTAAAAGAAAAAATAATTATTTAATTTTCATTCAATTTCTCTTTAATCCACTTCGGGTCTCGCCTGGTATCCAGAACAGCGGAAACCACGGCTATATTATCAATAATATCATAATAGATGGCACAGGAAAACTTAGTGGCCAATAATCGATAAAAGCCATATTGTTTCATATGAATACCGGCATAAAAGACAAGGGAATCGATATCAGCATAGAGAGTGCTTAGAAAATAATCACCGAGACCTGTTTGTTTTTCTTCGTAGAATCTGGCCTCGGTTATCAAATCATTTTTGGCTTTTGAGAGGAGCCTTACTTGCATAAAGCTTCTTTCTTTATTTCTGCTTTCAGCTCATCGGACCACTCAAGTGTTTCTGCTTGACCGCTATCTAGCTCTACTTTGCGTTTTGCCAGAATTGGTTCATGCCAGTCCGGGCTTTCCAGCTCTTCCTCATTTTGACGCAGATCGTCCCAAATACGATCAAGTAAATCGAGCTTTTGAGCTTGGCTGTACTCGCCTAAAGGTAGTTCTATTTTTTCCATTTTTAGCCCGCTAATTTTCTTGTTTTGTTTGATTTTTGTAATCATAAATATCGTTGTTTAAGTCACTTAAATCTTATCATCTTTAATCGAAATGTCAATCGCTTAAGGTTTTAGCTAATGATTCTATAATTGTATTAAATGGCTAACATTCCTTCCTATATTCCCACGTCAAGCCCCTGAAATCCAACGGTTCCTGGACTTGCAATTTTCTTGAGGAAAACTTTAACTATTTCTACCGTCATTTTAATTTAATGTCTTCATGCAATAATGCTTGGTTCTAATGTTTCCTATTTGGCAACATCCCCCTCTGTCCTTGTCAAACACTTCCATAGATTAATTACTGACACTGAAAGATACAAAAGACTTTCGGTCTATCTCAGCTTGTCTGACTCAAACTGTCACTCAGCATGAGCCATTATCATAGTTAAATCAATC
>JAYEOK010000247.1:0-29003 GCA_034722915.1 Thermodesulfobacteriota bacterium
AGAACAGGGATTGACGCCCTCTCAGTATTTGATAACCGACGAAACCAGACATTTTTCTTTCCTGGTCCAGGATGGAGTGTATTACATTTCCGCATTTGAGGATACGAGCAGTAATTTTATCTATGAGGAGAGTGAAATTTGCGGATACTACGGTTCGCCGGATGGAATCATTGCTAATGCAAAAGAAAAGACCGTAAAGGATGTTAAACAAAAACCATTGCTGGACATTGAATTAAAGCAAAGCTGTAAGTACCCGGCAGTAATGCCAAGAGATGTCGCTGACGGAAGTTTTGCCGTAAAGTCCTTTAAAAAGCTGGGCGTTGTAACAGACCTGGATAACAGTCTTTTTGACCAGAAAAATGGATCACTTGGTTACTGGAAACCTCTCTCCTTCCTAAAAGATGTGGGTGTGGGGATCTATTTTCTTGAGCCTTATGACCCCGATAAAATACCAGTCCTTTTTGTCCATGGAGCAGTTGGTACCCCTGTTGGCTGGCAGCCGATAGTCGATCAGCTGGACAGGCAACGATACCAACCCTGGTTTTATTATTATCCATCAGGCTTACGACTCGATACCATTGCCGGTGCGCTGAACACCCTCATTACTGAACTGAGCGAGAAGCACCATTTTGAGACTCTGCATATTATTGCCCACAGTATGGGAGGTCTGGTATCCCGGGATTTTATTATTAAAAATGTGATAGAAGAGCAACAGACCTATATTGACAAATTTATTTCCATGTCAACTCCCTGGGGCGGTGTAGGCACAGCAGCTCTTGGGGTTAAAAAGGCCCCGGCAGTGGTTCCTAGCTGGTACGATGTGGCGCCGGACAGTGATTTTCTGGAACATCTTTATAAAGATCCACTCCCTGAGAAGGTGGAATTTTACCTGTTGTTTGGAGTACGCGGCAAGTGCAGCATGATGATGAAGAATAACGACGGGACTGTTGAAATTGCAAGTGAGATCGACCACAGAGCCCAGGCAGATGCCGCCGGGTTTTACGGCTTTGATGAAGACCATATGTCCATCCTGACCAGTGACCGGGTCATCAAGCAGATACTTAAACTTATGAATACCAAGGAGCAATAATATGATGCAAACAGCTGTTACAATTATTTGTCTTTTCTTTTCCTGCCTGGTTGGAACACAGGCCTGGGCAGAACAAAAAAAACTTATTGGAGAAACTGCCTGGGTAGAAGTGGGGGATATCCCTTTTGCCTACCTTGCCAGAATTGATACTGGTGCCCGCATTACCTCAATTCATGCTGTTGATGTGAAAATTACCGACGGCAGTTCAGTGCCTGATGAAAATGTCGGCAAAACAGTCGCCTTCCAAACCGTGAACCGTGATGGGAAAAACCAGGTAATGAGTGCAGTTATTATGAAGGTGAGTACCGTGAAAAACAGCCAGGGAACTGAGCAGCGATATGTGATTGAGTTGCCCTTATCGTGGAAAGATGTGAATAAAAAAGTGGAAGTAAACCTGAGGGATCGTTCAAAGATGACCTATAAGCTGCTTATCGGGCGTAACTGGTTATCAAAAAATTTTCTTGTGGATGTGGATATGAAAGCCCCTGCAAAAGGAGGTAACTAATGAAAAGAATAATAGTACTGATGGCCCTGCTATCCTGCATTGCACCGGCCCTGGCTTTTGCAGCCACTCCTGCAGGATCTGGCTTGCCTGTAATCGGAGCCGTTGAAATGCTTACTCTGGTAAAAGAAAAGTTACAATTTCCTGCGCGCATTGATACCGGTGCACAGACTTCTTCATTAAGTGCTGTGGGAATACAACCTTTTGAGCGTGATGGAAAACGCTGGTTGCGGTTTCAGGTACAGGAATCTGGCACAGGCAAACTTGTTCAGCTGGAAATGGCCCTTGAACGAATGGCAAAAATTAAAAGACATGGTGCACTGGCCACTGAACGTCCGGTTGTCTCTCTGGTTGTTTCCATTGGTGTCCTTAAGCAGAAATGTGAATTCAGTCTTGTTGACCGCAGTGACTATGAATATCCAGCTCTGATCGGGCGAAATTTTTTAAATGGAAAGGCTGTGGTTGATGTCAGCCAAGAATATCTTGTTCATCCCCTCAAGGAGGGAAATACCAATGCAAACTAAAACACAGCTGAGGCTGATCATTGTAATGCTTATAGTTGTGGGTTTAGGTGCTGCAATTTATAAAAATCAGGTTCTTGGTTTTTCTTTTTTTCCGGAAACAAAGGTGAGCGTATGGACCATTGAGGCAAAGATTGAATTTTTGGCTGATGGTGGCCCTGTAAAGGTGGTTCTTAATGGGGCTGATAACACCGGCAATATGGTGCTCCTCCACCAGGAAACCGTTGGTGAAAAATATCTTTATACTAAAGAAACAGTTGAAGATGGTACAGGCTATAATGTCTGGAATAAAGAGTCTGCTGAGGGTAAGCAGGTGATTTTTTATCGTGCCTCTGCCTATCACAGAGGTGCCAGTACTGCAATGGACCCTGCTCCGGCTCCTTTAATTGCTGCAGACCAGATGGTGTTTGAAGGGGCAGCAGAGGAGGCGGCAACGCTTGTTGTAAAGCAGATAAAAGAAATGGGTGGAGACAATCCTTTGACTATAACGAGGAGTTTGCTCTCTTTGCTGAACAGTGCTGAAAAGCAGGGTGTGCAGCTGCTGTTGCAAAACAAAAAAGAATATGGTGGTTTTATGGGATTGAGCCGTGGACTCCTGACAAGGGCCGGGGTTCATGCCGTAAAAGTAAAAGGTTTATTGCTTGATGCGGACAGCCGGAGTCAGAGGTTGACCAGTCTCCTGCAAATATATGACCACAACAAATGGCAGCTCATTGACCCTAAAACTGCAGAGCTTCGAACCAATGATAATTTCCTCCTCTGGTTATCAGGGGATGAGCCGCTGTTTGAGGTAACCGGAGGGACAGATTCTTCCATTAGCTTTGCCACCAACTCCAGTAAGGTACTTGCAAGCAGGGCCTCCATTGCTGCCGGAAAAAAGAGCGGTGCAATGCTCATTGATTTCTCGATTTACTCCCTTCCTCTGGCTGAACAGAATACTTTTAAGCTTCTGCTTCTCATTCCCCTTGGAGCACTGGTGGTGGTAATCCTCCGTAATCTTGTCGGGATCCAGACTTCAGGTACTTTTATGCCCATTCTGATTGCCTTGACGTTTCTCCAGACTTCTCTGCTTTGGGGCCTTGCCCTTTTTCTGGTGGTGGTCAGTGTCGGGCTCTTTATGCGCTCCTATCTCAGTCATTTGAACCTACTGCTGGTTCCCCGTATTTCCGCTGTCCTTGTCTTTGTTATTATAATCTTTGTGGCTATCAGTGTCATTTCACTCAAGCTGGATTTTGAAAAGGGACTCCAGGTGACTTTCTTCCCCATGATTATTATATCCTGGACCATTGAGCGGATGTCTGTGCTCTGGGAGGAAGAAGGGCCCCGTGATGTGTTTATCCAGGGAGGGGGTAGCCTGTTTACAGCCTCAATCGTTTACCTGGTGATGACCAATAAATTTCTTGGCCATCTGACATACGCTTTTCCTGAACTGCTACTGGTGTTACTTGCAATTATTTTGATTATTGGAAGTTATTCAGGCTATCGTCTCACTGAGCTTCGGCGGTTTGAACCTATGACCAGGGAGTCTTAATTATGTTTGTAACTACACCTGGAGCATTGAAAAAGGAGGGTGTTATAGGTATGAACCATCGAAACGTGGTTTGTATCGCCCGCAATAATCCCCGGTATTTATATCCCAGGGTTGATAATAAATTGCTGACAAAACTCCTGGCAAAAGATGCCGGAATTGCCGTGCCTAAACTTATCGGTGTTGTAAAAACTCAGGGCCATGTCCGGGAGCTGGAGGCCTTTCTTGAACATGACAAAGCCTTTGTCATGAAGCCTGCCAAAGGAAGCGGAGGCAAAGGTATACTGGTTATAACCGGCCGGGATGGTAAAGATTACCTGAAACCCAGCGGGGCAAAAGTTATCCATGAGGAAGTCTGCAAACACGCATCAAGTACCCTGAGTGGACTGTTCAGTCTTGGTGGTAATAATGATGTGGCTATGATAGAAGAACTGGTTGATTTTGATCCTGTTTTTGATGGGTTTTCTTACCAGGGAGTGCCGGACATCCGGATTATTTTGTATAAGGGCTATCCTGTCATGGCCATGACCAGACTCTCCACAAAGGATTCCGACGGTAAGGCAAACCTGCATCAGGGGGCAGTGGGCTTAGGGATTGATATTAGAACAGGGAAAGCCCTGAAGGCAATTATGCATGGTAAGCCCATTACACTCCATCCGGATACAGGAAAAGAATTCTGTGATTTTTATGTCCCGGGCTGGACAGGATTTCTCGAGCTTGCCAGCCGCTGTTATGAGATTACTGAACTGGGGTATCTTGGTGCAGATATTGTACTCGATGCCCAAAAAGGTCCGCTGGTACTTGAACTCAATGCAAGGCCGGGTCTTGCCATACAGATGGCTAACGGCGTGGGAATGCAGACACGCTTTGATGCGGTTGAGCCGGAAGTTGTGAAAAACCGGAACCCTGAAGAACGAGTGGCTTTTTCGCAGAAACACTTTGGACTTATATAATAATCATAAGGAACATAAAACATTATAGAATCTATAGACAATAATAAAATTTTCACCAAAAATGTTATTGAGACTGTAATAAAATTAGCAATTCTCGGGGTCATGCTTACCTGGACGTTTCTCCTGATAAAGCCATTTATGATGCCGGTAATATGGGGTATTATTCTGGCGGTTGCCCTGGGCCTTTTATTTCCTGGTTTGCTAAAATTCTGGGTGGCAGAAGGACATTGGCCTCAGTCCTGTTTGTTCTGGTGATTCTGGCGGCACTGGTTATTCCGACAGTGCTTCTTGTCTCATCATCTGTGGATGCGGTGCAGACTCTCTCAGAGCAGATGCAGGACAAGACACTTTCTATTCCTCCGCCACCTGCAAAAGTTGCAGACTGGCCTTTGATAGGTGACAAAGTACATCATATCTGGCAGCTGTCCTCCACAAATCTGGAAGCGGCCCTCAAACAATTTTCGCCCCAGTTGAAAACTGCTGCAGGAAATCTGCTTGGCTCTGTGGGGGGTAGTGTTATCGGGCTTTTCATGATCATCATATCAACCTGTATTGCCGGTGTGTTCCTGGCAAAGGTAGAAAAAAGCTCTGCAGTTGCTGAAAAAATCATTACCCGTTTAGCAGGTGAAAAAGGTGCAGAGATTACTGCTCTTGCTACGGCCACCATTCGTGGAGTTATGCAGGGTGTTGTCGGGGTGGCAGTAATTCAAGCCACCCTGGCGGCCATTGGTATGGTTGTTGTTGGAGTTCCTGCTGCAGGTCTGTGGGCTTTGCTGATGCTGGTTGTTGCGGTTATTCAACTGCCTCCAATCCTGGTTCTTGGCCCTGTTGCTGCCTATGTGTTTTCTGTTTCCGATACCACTCCTGCTGTCCTGTTTCTTATCTGGATACTGTTGGTCTGTGCGAGTGAAAGTGTTTTGAAACCTCTACTTATGGGCCGGGGAAGTGATATCCCCATGCTGGTGATTCTCATCGGTGCCCTGGGCGGTATGATGCTGTTTGGTATTATCGGCCTTTTTGTCGGTGCTGTGGTTCTTGCCATCATGTATACTTTATTTATGGCATGGATCAATGAGATTGAACAAGCATGTGAATAATTTAAGAGCATAGGGATTTTCTTTTTAAAACCCGCCCGCAGGGGGATAAGTTCATCTGGGATATTTTTAAATGAAACTCTCCAAATTTTGTTTTTCCAGTATTCTTGTTGTGTCAGCATTGTCCTTTAGCGCCTGCACCATGCTGGGGCCTGATTTTCAGCCTCCGGAACCTGAAATGGCTGAGAACTGGACAGTAGCAAGTGCAGATTTTAAAAAGTTGTCAAAAGAGGAAAATATTGAATGGTGGAAACTGTTTAATGATCCGCATCTCGATGCCTTGATCCAGACCGCCTATGCACAAAATCTGTCACTGCGCACTGCAGGCTTACGTATACTGGAGTCTCGCGCTTTTCTCGGGCTGGTCAAAGGGAACATCTATCCCCAGGCTCAGCAGCTGAACGGGGATATGATGACCATCGGCGCCACTGATTCTGCATCCGATCGCTATTATAATGCAGCCTCCATTGGTTTTGATGTCGGCTGGGAGATTGATTTCTGGGGGAAATTCAGTCGTTCCATTGAATCAGCTGATGCCAGCCTGTTTGCATCTATTGCCGATTATGATGACGTCCTTGTCAGTCTCACAGCAGAAGTTGCCCGTGTCTATACCTCAATCCGGACATTGGAAGAACGCATTCGCCTGGCAAAGAAAAACAGTAAACTCCAGGAGGATGGTCTGCAGCTGGTCACATACCAGTTTGAAGCCGGTACTGTGACTGAGCTTGATGTACAGCAGGCAAAGGCCCTTTTAAGTTCAACCCTTGCTACAATTCCAAATCTGCAAAGCGTTTTGCAACAAACCCGTAATGGTCTGGCCATTCTGCTGGGAATATTCCCGGAAGAGCTGGCTGAGTTCTTGAACACTGCCGGTACAATACCATCGGCGACACCTCAAATAGCTGTTGGTCTTCCAGCAGACCTGCTCCGACGACGTCCGGATATCCGCAAGGCTGAGATGCAGACAGCAGCGCAGAGCGCCCAGGTAGGTGTAGCACTGACAGAACTGTATCCAAGTTTTACCCTTTTTGGTTCCCTGGGCTGGAGTGCGAACGATATTGGAGATAACAGTCTTGGAGATATCTTTGATGCAAACAGTTTCAGTTACTCGTTTGGCCCTTCTTTCAAGTGGAATATCCTGAACTACGGGCGGATAAAAAATCAGGTGCGTATCCAGGATGCCCGCCTGGAACAGCTGATAACAGTGTATCAGAATACAGTGCTGAATGCCGCACGTGAAGTAGAGGACAGTATGACAGCTCTTGTCTACGCCCAAAAGGAAGCAGAATACCTTAGCCAGGGAGTAACCAGCTCCCAGAGGTCTGTTGAGCTGTCTTTACTTCAATATGAGGAAGGTTTTGTCGATTACCAGAGGGTTCTTGATTCCACCAGGGCATTGACCCAGAAGCAGGATCAGTATGCCCAGCTCCAGGGGCAGATAGCCACCGACTTTATCAGTCTTTATAAAGCACTTGGTGGCGGCTGGCAGATTCGTCTTGGTAAGGATTTTGTGCCGCAGGAAGTGAAAGAGACAATGGCAGAGCGAACAGATTGGGGCAATCTGCTGAATAATCCAAATCCTGAGGAGCTGTAGAATGGAAAATTTGAAAAACAGGCATTATTTTGAAGAGCCCAAGTTCAGGAATCTTCTTCTTTTACTGCTCTTATACATTGTGGGTGTTCCCTTTTTGGAACCGTACCCTTCTTTGACGGTTCTGGCTCATATCTCTCTGTCAATGGTTCTGGTCGTTGCCATTTATGCTGTGAATAAACACAGACATCAACGATCTGTTGCCATTGCTTTATTACTGCCCCTTATAGTTCTGTACTGGCTCGATATCTATGATGTTGTTTCTTTTAGTAGATTGGGTTCTCAGTTGCTTCTAGCTGTTTTTTTCGGGCTACTCGTTTATTCCTTTACCGTCCAGATTGCAAACGCCAGCAGGGTAAGTGCCAATGTACTCTATATGACATTGAGCCTGTACCTCATAATTGGACTTTTCTGGGGTGCGCTCTATACTTTGTTGCAGGAAGTGAGTCCGGGAGCCTATAGCGGTGCTCTTCTTGATAATGCGCAGAATACAACCCATATTTTTACTTATTTCAGTTTTGTTACCCTCACCACCCTGGGATATGGTGACATTACTCCACAGACTGCCGGAGCCTCCTCTCTTTGTCATATGGAGGCAATTGTCGGTCAATTTTATACTGCAGTTGTTGTGGCATGGCTGGTTGGGATGTTTGTATCTGAAAAACAGAATGAAGATCGGTAAACGGTTTGCGGGATAACTCTTTAAAGGTAGGTTTTGGTGATGTCTGAGAAAGAAAAAGATACTAACGGGGAAAGTTCTTCTGATGTTTCAGAAAAAGAAAGTGGTGCATCTGAGGAAAAGAAGAAACGGCATCCTGTGAAATTCTGGACCGGGTTTGTTTTGGCACTCTGTGTTGCACTTTTTGTTTTGCATCTGTTCAGTGACAAGTACACACCTTATACCAGTAATAGCCGTGTTGAAGCTTTTATCGTACCCATTGCTCCACAGGTATCAGGCATTCTGGTCAATGTATATGCCCATAATAATCAGATTGTTGATGGTCAACAGAATCTGGCCATTGTAGATCCGGCCAAATATGAGCTTGCAGTTCGTCGGGCCCAGGCTGATCTGCAGCAGGCCGGCCAGACATCTTCTGCTGATATGAGCAGTGTAACTACTGCCCAGGCCAAGGTGACTGAAGCTGAGGCCAATCTTCGCAATGCTGAGATTAAAGGGCAACGTATCATAAAACTCTCTAAACAGGGTGCTGCGTCAGTGTCACGCGCTGATGATGCCAGGTCATCCATTGAGGCGAACAAGGCACGGCTGGCGAGTGCCCGCTCGGAACTGGAAAAATACAAGAGCAATCTTGGGGCAACAGGGAAGGACAATGCACGTATCCGCTCAGCCCTCACAGCACTTGAAACAGCCCAACTGGATCTTCATAATACAACTGTCAGGGCACCATCCCAGGGGATCATCACTAATCTTACGGTGGATATTGGTCACTATGCAGGAGCAGGCGTGCCAATCATGACGTTTATCTCCACAAAAGATGTCTGGGTTCAGGCAGATATGCGGGAAAACAGCCTGGGACATATTAAACAGGGTAATCCCGTGGAAATAGTGCTTGATTCTGCTCCGGGTCGAATATTTAAAGGTGAAGTGATGAGTGTTGGCTATGGAGTTTCTGACAACAGCAGCAGTGCCATCGGAGGTTTAGCCACAGTACAGACGTCTACCGGCTGGCTCAGGCAGGCACAGAGTTTTCCGGTTCTTATCCATTTTTCTGATGACAGTGCAAAGGGATTGCGACGTGCCGGTGGCCAGGTGAATGTGATTGTTTATACAGGGGATCGCCCGATCCTTAACACCCTTGGCCGACTCTGGATACGTCTCATTAGTTTTCTTTCACACGTCTACTGATTAAATGTAAATGACTCTGCAAACAGTTCAAATTCTTCGGCTGGCATTCGGGGTATGGGCAGCCATCGCTGTTGCATACGGTGTGGCCTGGCAGCTCTCTTATCTTGCCCCTCTTTTTGCCACTATTTTTCTTGTTTTTCCGGGATGGATTGGCTGGAAAATGGCAACACAGCTTCTTATGCGGCTAAGTTACAGCCTTTTACTGGGGCTGCTCATCAGTGAGCTTTTGCTTGATTTCCCTGTTATCTGTATCCTGGTGTATGGATTACTCTTTTTTTTTATCTACTATAATGATACACCTCTCGCACCACCATTTGCAGCAATGTTCATGACCATTGGCATAACCATTGTGCCGATGATGGGTCTTGCCGGAGCCGGGCTGCCGCAGTTTATTGCCATTTCTCTTTTTGTTAATCTTGGTCTTGGTCTTGTTTGTGCCTGGATTTTTCATAGCCTTATACCCAATTCTCTTGCCATACAAAATATTCAGGCTTCAGCAGGAAAGAAACCTGCTCCACCATCTTTAGCTCCCCGCGAAGAACGTGTCAGACATGCTCTGACAAGTACCATTGTTGCTCTTACTGCGATTGTCATCTTCTTTTCGTTGAACCTGGTCGCTTACGCCTTTGCCATGCTACAGATATGTTTCATGGTGGGAGCGCCAAACGCCAAAGGATCTGCACAGGCATTAAAACATAACGCTGTAGCCTGCTGTATTGGTGGTCTGGCGATAATAATCGTCTTTAATCTCCTTGTTGCTGTGCCGACCTATCCCTTTCTTCTGCTCTTGTCCCTTTTGTGTACGCTGCTCTTCAGCAGGCAGATATTTTCAGGTACTCCAATGTCCAAGGCGTATATGTCTGGACTGACCACTTTTCTCGTTCTTCTTGGCACTTCTACAACGGTTGAGAAAGTGGCTTCCATTAATTTTTATCTGCGTATCGCCCAGATTCTTTTTGCAGGTCTGTTCGCTGTGGCCGGTCTTCTTCTTGTGGGATATTTACTGCACCCGGATAGAAAAAAATTTCTTTCTTTTTCACTTCAAAAATCTAGGTAATTCATCATGAAAAAATTTTTACGCTGGATCCTCATAATTATCGCAATCCCGATTCTTTTGTTTGTAGGTGCTCTTGCTGTGGTTTCTCTTCTTGGGATTACTGTGAATCTTGATAAAGCGCGGCCCATGGTTGAAAAAGCTGCGTCAGCTGCCCTTGAACGTAAGGTTGAAATAACAGGATCTGTTGAATTGCTCCCCACCCTGAGCTCCAGGCTTGAAGTGCACGATGTACGTATTGATAACCCGGAAGGGTGGGGGAGTCCTGACTTTGTTGCTGTGAAACTGGTACGGATACAACTGGAGTTGATTGATTTACTCCGAAAAAAAATCAGCATGGATGAAATTACGGCAGAAGGTGTGAGTATTTATCTGGAAAGTCGTAAGAATGGTATCAATAACTGGTCATTTTCGTCCCCTGATGAGAGAAAGACAACATCTGAGGATGTATCCTCCCCAGAAGAAAAGAGTAGTGGCGGAATTGCTTTTAAAGCAGTGGATAAAGTCTCTTTGAAAACCATTGAAGTGACCTATAAAGATGTTGTTTTGGGTAAAACAGTGAGCTTTCAACTGGATGAACTGACCGGTGAAGCGCCAGCCGGAAAGTCACTTGTTTTTCATGCCCGGGGAAGTCTACAGGAAAAGAGTTACAGTTTTGACCTTGATGCTGGAGCATTGGATACATTTCGCCCAAAGCAGCAGGCATGGCCACTGGATCTTACCGGTGATATTGCAGGAACGCCATTTTCTGCAAAAGGAGATTTTGGTAACAAAAATAACGAACAACAGCTCTCCCTCGATATGTCCATGGGAGCTGTTGATGTGGGCAAACTGTTGAGTTGGCTCAACGTTGCTGATAACATCAAGGCATCCACTGAAGAGCTTACTCTTACTCTTCAACTCAAAGGGGATAGCCTTCATGAACTGCTCAAGCAGTCAGAATTTAATTTCCATTTAAAAGGCGGAATTCTGGATCTGGGTAATCCGGATAGTGGGTCAGATTTTTTGATCAGTAAGCTTGATGGTAAAATCGGGGCAAAGCACGGTTCAGCCATTGGTGTTAGCTTGAATGGTATAGTTGATACAACTCCGGTCAGTATCACGATTAAGGGGATGCCCCTTGTTAAGTACATCGACGACTCGGGGGAGTTACCTGTCACTATAGTTTTTGCGGCTGCAGGTGCAGAGCTTGATTTCAGTGGCGCTGTGGGTCTTCCCGTAGACAGCAAAACCTTTAATCTGGCTATGAGTCTGAAGGGTGAAAACCTGGACACTCTTGATGAGTTTTTGAATATTGATCTCCCTCCTTTTGGCCCCTATAGTCTGGATGCTAAATTTGCTGCTACTGACAGTGGGTATGACTTATCAAATCTTGCCATTAAGGTCGGCAGCAGTGATTTAAGCGGCAGTATGAGCCTTAACCATAAGGGAGACAGACCCGAGGTTACGCTACAATTGACCTCTAAAGTCCTGCAACTGGATGATTTTGCGCTTGGTGACTGGAGTCTTGATGGAAAAAAAGATTCTGTGGAAGATGAGAAAGAAGCTAAAGAGCAACTACCTGAAAAACAGGTAGTTGAAGAAAAATCGTCACAACCGGCAGTTATTCCATCCTTTTTATCCCCTGAATCTTTGTCCAGGTTTAATGGAAGCTTGTCCATAGAGATGGAACAGGTTCTTTCTGGAAAAGATACACTGGGTAAGGGCAGCCTGAAATCCACCTTACAGGATGGCCGTTTTGCCATAGCCCCCCTGCAGCTTGATCTTGCAAATGGAACCGCAAAGCTTGAGTTCTCTTTCCAGCCAACAGCTAAGGAGACAGCGATCCATCTGGACACCAAAATTGAGAAGCTTGATGTCGGGATCCTTGCTCGCCGTGTGAAGCCGGAGACGACCATGGGGGGTGTTCTTAATCTTGATGTCGAGTTGGACTCCACAGCACCTGAACTCAGCGGACTGATGGCGTATGCAAAAGGTCGTTTTGATTTTGCCTTTATTCCTGTGGATTTTGATGCGAGTCTCATTGACCTCTGGGCTGTGAACCTGTTGTCTGCCCTTGCCTCGGAAGTGGATGGACAACCAAAATCCATTATAAACTGTCTGGTGGCAAGTTTTGCAATGGAGGACGGGATGATGCATGAACGAACTATATTTATGGATACCACGCACATGAGTATTGAAGGAGAGGCAAATATAAATTTTAAAACAGAGGAACTTAAGCTGAAGATGGCACCAAAAGCCAAGCGGCCTGAATTCTTCAGTCTGGCAACCCCTGTTAAAGTCCAGGGTACCTTTGAGGATTTTGGTATTGGAATAAATAAAATCAGCTTGACAACTACGGTGGTCTCTTTTATCAGCAGTCCCGTCCATGTTCCTTTGCGTCGGATATTTTCTGGAGAAAGACCTGATGATGGAGTAGAAGCCTGCCGCGCTGCCTGGGAAAATCGGAACCCGGAAGAATAATTTTAAAGTAAAGAAATTTTGTTAATCCTGTGGGGAAAATCCTCCCGCAGGGTGGTAAGGAACGGAGCGCAAATAACTTGAACATCTCGCATCTTGTCTTCAGGCCATTTTTGGCCGATCATCAATCACAAAGTCCTCAACGTAGCCCGCTACGCCTGCGGCTTTGTTCAATCAGATCGGTCAAACATGACCTAAATCCAAGCGCGATTTTGTTCAAGTTATTAACGCTCCGTTCCTAAGTGGATGGCCCTTTTATCAACTGTTTAAACTCAGAACGGTGTTTTTAATGAATGTATTTCGGCTTAATCATTTTCTCACAGTGTTGTGCATCCTGTTTTTAGCTGGCGGCTGTGCCTCTTTGCCACCAAATACAACGAGTCATAAATCCTATGCCCTTCAGGACACTACTGATACCAGACTGGGGGTAAAATATGATGAATTGAAAAAAGGTCATTCTGATACATCTGGTTTTATTCCACTTGGAAACGGCTTGGATGCTTTTATGGCCCGGGCTTTGATGGCTCAGAATGCTGACCTGACCATTGATGCCCAGTACTACATGATCCACAATGATTTGACGGGCCTACTGTTTGCCGAACAGCTGCTTAAAGCAGCAGACAGGGGTGTTCAATTGCGTATCCTTATTGATGATATGGATCTTGAGGGAAGGGATGAGGGATTGTCCTGTATTGCTGGTCATCCCAACATTGCTGTGCGAATATTTAATCCATTTAATCGCCAGACATCCCGGCTGGGGCAGTTGCTTACCGGGTTTGGTTCTGTAACCCGGCGTATGCATAATAAATCTTTTACTGTGGACAACCAGATTACCATTGTGGGTGGACGAAATATCGGCGATGAATATTTTGATGCTGATCCTGCGTTTGCTTTTGCTGATCTGGATCTGATGGCCATAGGACCGGTGGTAAAAGAGGTATCCGTCTCCTTTGATGAGTACTGGAACAACCCAATGGCCTATCCTATTGACGTGCTGCGGCCTGATCTTACCCATTTAATCACTGTAGAGGAAGGACGAAAAAAGCTTACTGAATCTCTGACTCGGGATTCTGTAGTAACGTATAAGCAGTCACTTGCCAATTCCGGAATTGTGAATTTAATACAAAACAACGAGTTGGTGTACACCTGGGGACAGGGCAGAGTACTTTCGGATCATCCGGATAAACTGGCAAGCTATGATGTAGACCCTGATAACACCTTATCCTCTCAGCTCACCCCTTTTTTGAAAGATGTTGATCGCGATCTTTTGATTTTTTCACCGTATTTTGTACCTGGAAAGCAAGGGACAAAAGCTCTTGGAGATTTAAGTAAAAGTGGTGTGCGGGTACGTATTTTGACAAACTCGCTTGCCTCGACTGATGTAGGCGTCGTACATGCCGGATATGCAAAGTATCGCAGAGCCTTGCTTCGGGCCGGTGTGGAACTCTACGAGATGAATACAGTGATCAGTAAGGAACAACGTAAAGGAAAAAAAGGAATTCACGGATCATCCAAGGCCAGCCTTCATGCCAAATCCTTTGTTATGGATCGGGCAGAGATTTTTGTGGGATCTTTAAATTTCGATCCACGGTCAGTAGTTGAAAATACGGAAATAGGTATTATGGTAAGCTCTGAAGATTTAGCCAATACCGCTGCCAAGGCTTTTGATCATATTACGAAAGTCATGGCTTTTCGTCTTGAGCTGCAAACCGATGATGAAGGTTTTGAAACCATTATCTGGCACGGAATGGAAAATGGCGAGAAACGTATTTGGCAAGCTGATCCGCACACCAGTTTCTGGCAACGTTTTGGAATAGGTTTTTTGAGTTTGCTGCCCATTGAATCACAACTTTAATCGAACTTGAGGCACTGCTAATCAGTTACATCCCAATATTGTTTGTCGTTTTGGGGATGCATTTGAATAGTTACCTTTTATCCACCTATGAATAATTTTGTAAGATCTCCAAAAGGGGCGATGCTGCTCTTTATCCTCTGTTGCATTGTACTCGTCAGTTGTGCGCGTATTCCAGAGTCGGATCAGCTTGTTTCTGCAGGAAGAGACTTGGTGCTGACTCGAAGCAATGGCAGCTGTACAGAAGAGGAGACAGTGGACAGTTGGCTGGCAGACACATCCCTGCCCGAACTTTCCCCTGATTCTATTTCCATCTTCAGCTGGAATATCTATAAAGGACAGCGTCAAAATTGGGATGTTGATTTTCTTCTTTTCAGTGAAGCAAAAGATATTATCTTTTTGCAGGAAGCTACCATAACGGAAGAATTGCAGGAAGTGCTGCAGCAAAAGGAATTGAAATGGAATTTGAACTGTGCCTTCAAGTATAAAGGGACAGACACAGGGGTACTCGTTGCCTCTACAATCCAGCCTGCCGACAGTTGCGGGCTGCGGCATAAAGAACCACTGATTGGTGTCCCCAAAACAATCCTTGTCAATACATATGGAGTTTCCGGCTCAAGTGCTGAACTTCTGGTTGCCAATATCCATGGTATCAATATTACCCTTGGCACAAGCGCCTATCAGGCGCAGCTTGACGGGCTTGCGAGAATTTTAGAAAAGCACAACGGTCCGATTATCCTGGCAGGGGATTTTAATAACTGGACCATGGAGCGTACAGAAATAATGATGCAGCTGGCAGAAAAGCTTTCTCTGCAGGTTCTCAGTTTTGATGAAGGAGGCCGGACACTGTTTTTTGGTGATCCGGTGGATCAGATTTTGTATCGAGGGCTTGTGCCTCTTTCTCATGCAGTCTACCCGGTAACATCCTCAGATCACAATCCGATATCTGCTACTTTCCGGCTTGCAAAGCCTCCTGTTGTGGCTAGTAATACTGAGTTGTAATATGATGAGAAATATACAAGTTGCTCTTGTTTTTATTTTGCTGTTTACGGGAAGTGTTGTTTTTGCCGAAGACAATAAAGAAATCGACTATCTTCTGTCCTACCTGGCGGACAGTGGCTGTACTTTTGTCCGCAACGGTGGGGAACATGAGGCAAAAGAGGCGCGTGACCATTTGCAGATGAAATACAATTATTCCAAAGGGCGCATAAAAACAGCAGAGGATTTTATAGATAAGATTGCATCAAAAAGCAGTCTGTCACGGAAACCCTATGCGGTACACTGCGGTGATGTGGAGATGCCGTCAAGGTTGTGGCTGGAAGAAGCTCTGGCCGTCCACAGAGGATTTGAAAAAAAGATCCAATAAGTTCTTTGTCTACCCTTCAAGAATAGTGGTAATTTTCTCTATAAGCAGATTAATGTTAACCGGCTTAATCAGGTAGCAATCGGAACCTTCTGCTGATGTCGCGTTATTAAAGTCTTCTGCTGAGCCATGACCGGTCATAAAAATGAATTTTATTTTGGGATGGATGGCATGGATTTTTTCTCTTAGTTCCAGTCCACTCATATGAGGCATTTTCATATCCAGCACAGCAATATCATACGTTGTGTTCTGAAGTTTTGCCAGTGCATCTTCACCATTACTCACCCAGTCCGCGTCAATGCCTCGAAACGACATCCGTTCTGCAAGAGTAGAAACCAGGTCATGTTCATCATCGACCAGTAGAATTTTCATGTCCTATTACTCCTTTTGGCTTATATGCCACTTGCTGATAAAAATGTCAGCTATTGCTTTAATGCTTCTTCCATTTTCTTTATAAGTACATCAATTTTAATCGGTTTGCTCAAATAATTTTCTTTCCCAGCCAGGTATGCACCTGGCTCCAATGCTTCTTCGGCACCACGGGATGTTAAAAACAAACATTTGAGGTCTTTATGTCTTTCGTTCATTTTTTTCTGTAACTCAAGGCCATTCATCACTGGCATTTTCACATCTAATATTGCTAAGTCAAATTTTTCTGTTTCTAAAATCTGGAGTGCTTCTTCTCCACTGGTTACCCAGGCGGCTTCTATTCCCCTGAGGGCCAGCCGTTCAGCCAGTGTCGAAACAATGTCTTTTTCATCGTCAACGAGTAGTATCTTCATATTGAATTTTCCAAAAGTATCATGTTCTCGGCAGCATAAAAATTATACGGGGTCTGAATAGTCCCAGGATCTTTCATCGGTCGGAGGTTTTTCATTTTCCCCTTTTTTGATCGGTAAGGTGACAGTAAATGTACTTCCTTTTCCCTCTGTACTTTCTACCTCAATCTTTCCTCCCAGCTCTAAGGCAAGTCCGTAGATAATCGAAAGACCAAGGCCTGTGCCGCCTGATTCTGTTTTTGTTGAGAAAAAAGGATCGAAAATACGTTTAATGTTTTTGGGAGGAATTCCACACCCGTCATCAGTGATTTTGATTGTAATATCCTTATTATTCTGACATCTTGCGATAATATCTAAATGCCCTTCATCTTCCACTGCTGCAAAGGCATTGTTGGTCAAATTAACGAGAATTTGCTGGAGTTTTCCACGGTCAGTTTCGAAATTCGGAACATCTTCGGCCACATCAACGGTTACGTTGATGCTTCTGTACTCTGCCTCTTTGTGTAAAAAACCAAGGACATCATCGATGACAGCATGCAGGTTGACGGTTTGGATGGTCACGTCCAGATTTCTGGAAAAACTCAGTAATCGTTTAGTGATGCCGGCACATCGTTCCACTGAATGAAGCACCGAGTCGATCAGCCCCATGAGCTTAGGATCTTCGGCGTACTCATCCTTGTATGTGAAAAGATCCTTCATCAGGCCGGCCTTTTCGTTAATAATAGCAAGGGGATTATTGATCTCGTGTGCAACACCAGCTGCCAGGCGTCCTATGGATGCCATTTTGCTCGAATGTTCCACTTCACTGAGGACAAGCATGGTTTTCTGGCTCTCTTTACATATTATATTTATCAGGTAATTGGCCACATGGATAATGACAAACAGTATGACAAAAATACCGGCAAACAGAATTCCCAGAATAATCCAACGTGTCTTGAGCCAAACTTCCATGAGTTCGTCTTTTTCCTGGAGGATCATCAGGATATAAGGTGAGTTTGGGATATAATCCAAGCCGATGACAAGCGTATCCCCATGCTCACAGACCTCTTCAAAGACCTGCGGTTCTTCTTTGTCTGCTGGTATGGAGAGATGAATTTGATCCAGAGCAACACCATGTATCAGGGTTGGGGTCTGGATAATGCCCTGATGGTTGATAAGGAAAGCATCGCGAGTTTTATGCATTTTCATCAGTGAAAGAAGTCTTTTAAACTTTTCGGTATCCATTGTGGCTCTAAGAATAAAGAAAGATCCACCTGGAAGGTCCTGTTTGATAGCTATGATATGATGAGGGACATTGCGGTACCCAAGAAAGATGTCGCTGATAAACACCTTGTCTTTGCCTTCCCGCACCTGTTTACACCATTTTTTGTTTCTGTAATTTTTCCCTTCCAGGTCGTAAGGCCCGACATACTGTAACTGTTTTCCCGAGGAATCGATTAGCCCCAGATCGATAAAACCTCCAGCAGAATGCTGCAAGCTTTTCAGTATCTCTGCGAGGTGTACTTTATTGTTGAGGTCTGCAAAGGAATTGGCATTAAGAATGTAAGCAAGTGCAGTCTTTTTCTCTTCCAGGAAAAAGGAAACAGTCCCTGCAATATGGTCTACCTGGCGTTGCATGTGCAGCCGTATTTCTTTTTCCGTGTCAGCTTTGGTAACCGTGTAGTCAAAGACTGCAAGGGAAACTAAAGGCCCGATGGAGACCAGAGAGATGAGGCAAACCGTAAAAAACCAAATGCGTCGGACATCAAAGGGCAGTTTGGCTGAATTTTTATCCGCTACCGGATAATTTAAAAATGTCGGTTTTAATTTTTTCCAAAAAGACATGCTTTCTTTCCTCTGTTTAAGGATCTTGCTTTAGCGTTCGTACCTTTGGACTTCAACCCTCATCTGTAAAGAGAATATATCTGCTAAAAGAGTTATTTTTGCCAGTAGGGATACTGGTTGAAAGTTGCCTCTGTTTTTTTCTGCTGTCTGATCGTTTTTCTTTTGCCGATGATGCTCAAAAAAAATCCTGAGCCGGCGCTCCAAAGAGCAGCGTCAGTTTCGATTTTTCCAAACCATAAAAAGGCAAGGGTCAAAAGAACAATCAGAAGCCCCAATACAAACATTGCCTGTCCAGAATAGAGTTCCGAGCTGCGTACGGAAAAGCTCGTTACCCAGCCATTATTTTCTTTTGCTTTTTTGCCACCGGAATTCAACAGTTCTCCGGCTGGCATGTATCTCATTTCCGAACCACAATTTTTACAGAGATAAAATGTTTCGCCATGTATGTAGCTTTTACTGTCCAGCACTCCGCAAGTCTCACAGGTTGGTACTGGTATGTCACTTTTAGTCATTTTTTAATTTTGTGTAACTTTTGAATATATTAGGAATTCTCATCTGTTGGTCGTAAATATTCGGCTAGCCCCCCATCTTCGCCCAATCCGGCTTTTTCGCATATAACTCAATATAGCTCTCGATTCCGGTTCTCCTTTTATTCTTAGAAACCTCCGGTGATAATATTTTCCCAGCCGTTTCAGAGTCATTCAACAATAGGCAACAAAGACGTGTGTAATGGGTTACAAACTACAAACCAGTACTGAGGTGACACTCCAGTTCCCTCACGCCTGGTCAGATAAAGAGGATAGTATAAGCAAAATATCTGAATGTTCTTGTGAACTCTCGCCTGTTTCCAGTGTCCCTTCCAGCTTCTTAACAGCTGCAGGAAGAGCAGTATCTGTGAACTGCTCTATATTTACCTGAGCATTGCCAATAAGACGAAATACTATGGCAACGCCTTCTGTTACAGGTTCCGTCGTGATGATAAGGCGCTGACCACTGTCAAGCTGCTCCAGGCACAATGCATACAGCCGATAGAAGATATGTTGAAACAATGCTGGATCGTTATACACAGCTGGAAGTGATTCGTTTAATTCAAACTCTATATCAATCTGTTTGAGCCTGGAAAAACGTTCTAAAAAAGTATACTCCTCCTCAATAAGATCATTAATGAGAAAAGAAGAATATGGCGTGTCCGGTCTATGTGCCAGTCCACTGAGATGATGCATCATGTTTGCTGAAATAACGATCCTTCGCTCAATGGCTGCAATTGACTTGTTCAGTCGTACCACCATTTGTTCATCTTCGTCAAATGCACCCATGGCAATAATATCACCCATCAAGCCATTGGATTCCCGTATAATACCAAGGTGATTTTTCATGTCATGAGCCAAACCTGCCATCAGTCTGCCAAAAGACTCAACCTGTTCCTGCCGAATACTGTTTTCAGTGATTGCATCCATAATGCGTCCTATACCTTTCTACGTTGATTGTCAGCTGATTGGATTGTATCTATAAGTTCTTTTATATCAAGTGGTTTCATGGCATATGCAAAAGCACCTTTTCCCTTGGCCTCTGTACCTGAACCACTGGATCCATGACCGGTAAGCATAATGACTTCAATGCGTTCGTCATATTCTTTTATTTTTTTCAAAACAGTAAGCCCGCTCATGTCAGGCATTTTTAAATCAAGAATGACTATTCCTGGATGAATTTCCTTCAGGCTTACCAATCCTTCCGTTCCACTATGTGCATCAAATGCGGTCATTCCGCGAAGTTTCAACCGTTGACACAAAGTTGAGGCAAACTCAACTTCATCATCAATTATTAATATTTTTGATTTAATCGTAATCATAGACTTACCCTGTATTTATTCACCATGTTGAGTTGGTAAGGTAATTTGAAAGAGAGTTCCTTCGCCGACCTCAGATGTTACTTTGATATCGCCCCCAAGTTTTTTCACTAACCCGTAGGTTATGGACAGCCCCAGTCCTGTTCCCTTGCCTGTTTCCTTTGTGGTAAAAAATGGCTCAAAGATACGCTTAAGCACCTTTGCAGGCATACCCGGGCCATTGTCTTGTATTTTTATCTGAATATGTTTTTGATCAACCTGCCTGCTGCTGAGGGTGATTTTTCCGTGGCTGCCAATGGCATCAATGGCGTTATTGGTGATATTAAGAAAAACCTGTTGTAATGGTCCACGGTCACTGACTATTTTACTCACACTCTGATCCAGGTCAAAAGCAATTTCTATCTGGTTGTATAAGGCTTCTTTTTCCAGAAATTCAACTACTTCTTTGACTGTTGCATTGATATCAATTTCTTCTACCTGCACATCTGTCTGACGGGCAAAACCAAGTAAACGGTGGGTGATTTTTTTGCAACGATTCACACTGTTCTGGATGCTCTCATGTGCGTCAACCATGAGAGTTTTATGTTCAAAATCATCTGACATCTCTACGATATCCTGAACAAGGCCTGTTTTTTGATTTATTATTGAAAGAGGGTTGTTTATTTCATGGGCTACCCCTGCCGCCAATCTGCCGATGGAGGCTAACTTGTTGCTGTGCTCAGCCTCACTATAGAGTTGTTGTCGTTTTTTGTCTGATTCACGAAGGTGCTTTGTTATGGCGCTGCTGATTTCAAAAATGATCAACACAGCAATAATGACACAGGTCAAAAATATTGTTGCTAATTTTATTTTGAATTGAAGCCATGTGTTTGCATACAGGTATTGTTCTTTAATCAAAACAAGTTTCCATGGGGTACCTATAAGATCAACAACTGCATGGGTGATTTCCTGCCCTTGAAAAGTTCTTTTAACAATCATCAGATCAGCGGACTCTTTGCCAGTGGTATTCTTTTCCAGCTTGCTGTTGCTGATACAATGCTCCGCTGTATCTTCCATGAGAAGCAGGATGCATTTTTCACCAATTTTACCATATTTTTGTGGTTGGGTCTGTACTATGCATTCTGAATCAACCAGAAACATGTCATCGGCATAGCTGCTGCTGATGGTGTTGATGAAATTTTGCAAAGTGCTTCCTTCAATGGTCACTCGTAATACCCAATGCCCTGGTTTGTCAGGATGTTTTCTGCTTACAGCGATTACGAAGTGTGGGACGTGACGAAAACCTGAAAAAATATTGCTTATATAGACTCCGCGAAGCAGGACTTCCTTGTACCAGATTTGGTCGGTGTAATTTTGGTCTTCGAGTTGATAGGGACCAAAGTAGGCCTTTTGCGAACCTTCAGCATCGATGATTTCAATATCAGCAAATCCCGGGTATTCTTTTTGCAAACGTATGAAAAGAGCTTCCAGTTCCTCTGGGTTCAGCACTTCCTGGTAGCGATCATCACGGGCAACAAACTTTACAATGGACTGCAGTTCTGAAACAAATTCCTCGATGGTATTTTTACCCGTTTCCAAATTGAGGATCAGTTGAGTCATTTCTTCTTCCTGCAGGAGGTGCTTGTATTGGTGATGTGAGACAACAGAGATGAGTGTTAACGGTGCAAGAACAAGTACAAGAAGAATGAGGGCCAGACCTCTTGAAAAATACTTATAGTCACGTTTTTTAACCACACCAGTGTTACTTTCAGTTAAAGGTGAGGGAAGAAGTTTGTCCAACCAATATTGGTAATGTTTCATGTGTTTACCTTTCTTGACTTTATTCCCGGTAGTATGGTGCCGGATTCGAGTCGATTTTCCATGGCCAACTGCAGAGCATCGGCATAGGGACCAATAACAGTATCAAAAACAGTTATTTTTTTCCAGGTTAAGAATTGATAATGCTCCTCTTCAATTCCCCCACAGATCACAATGGCAACATTTTCTTTCAGGGCCAGATCACAAAGTATTTCACCCGAAACATCAGCTAGAAGGAGAGAACGAGGTTCATCCATGAGTTGCTGGTCGTAATATGTTGCTATAATGACCTCTGAACTCAAATCAAAACGAGGAGAAACAAAATCACCGCGGGTGCTAATCATAATTTTCATATTTGTTTCCTGTTCAGGCTATCTTATGTTTTTTCAGTTTCCGCCAAAGGGTAGTTCTTCCCCAGCCCAATATATCTGCAGCTTTAGTCCGGTTTCCTCCGCTCTTGCGCATCGCATCCATGATCATTTCTTTTTCTATCCCTGTCCAGTTGCCACTAATTTTTTTCACAGGTGGTACCTGTTTCATTGATGACGGAGGGGAAGGGGGGGGGGGGATTGAAGGCGCTGAAGAAGATTCTGCCGGTCGTAACAGATACTGAGGAAGGTCTTCTCTCTCAACCATACTTCCCTGGCAGATATTGGCGGAATATTCGGCAATGTTACGTAACTCCCGGATATTCCCTGGGTAGGAATATTTGCTTAAAATATCAATTGCTTTTTTACTGAAACCAGTAACATTCCTTCCAAGTTTCATACTGAATTTCCTGAGAAAGTGGTCCAGCAGCAAGTGTATGTCACCATCACGCTGCCAGAGAGAAGGCATATGCAAATGCAGAACATTGAGTCTATAGAAAAGATCTTCCCTGAAATTTCCGGCTTCTACCTCCTGCCTGAGGGACCTGTGGGTTGCAGCAATGACGCGTACATCAACCTTTACTTTTTTACTCCCCCCAACTGGAAAAAATTCCTGATCATCTAATACGGAAAGAAGTTTTACCTGCAGAGGAAGAGAAAGGTCGCCTATTTCTGTGAGAAATATTGTTCCTTTATCAGCCAGGCGAAACATACCGGCAGTCTCATTGACGGCACCGGTAAAAGCACCTTTCACATGACCGAAGAGTTCAGATTCGAGCAGGGCCTCAGGGAGAGCACCGCAGTTAACCTTTATGAAAGACTGCCTGGCACGCGGTGAGGACTTGTGAAGGGCCTCGGCTATCATATCTTTTCCTGTCCCTGTCGCTCCTGTGATCAATACCGAGGCATCAGTGCGGGCAAGAACGGACATCATTTCAAAAACTTTCAACATCTGAGGGCTGTGGCCGAGAATTTCATTAGTTGAAGAATGATCCTGACCTTTGGCATTGGCTCTTTTAGAAACAGAAATGTCGTCTAAAGCTATAAGAACTCCAATGGGATGGTCATGTCCGTCATGAAGACGGGAGAGAGTAAAATGGATAGGGATTTTTTTACGGTGTCGATTAATAATATTACCGTCAATTGAAATGGATTCACCACTTTCCAGTACTTTCTTGCACATCTGCCTTTTACCGCCAATATCTCCTCGTAGGATAAACTCGCCAAAGATCCCTTTTGCCTCATCAGTGACATACCCTGTCATGGCTTCAAGGAATCGATTCATTGTGATAATGCAGAGATTTTTATCCAGGATAGCGATGCCATGGGGAATACCATTTAACAAGTCGGAAATATCGAGTGAATTCTGGAGGGTTGGCTCTGGCTTCATTTTATCCACGTAGTGTAAGTGTTCTATAGAAAAAGACTTAGACTTAACTGTTGTTTCAATATGAAATAACGATACTTATCCCGACTTATTTCCCGTTTATCGGGGTTACGTTTTGCGTAATAACGCTTTTTTGCCTTCAGGAACAGATCAAAGGGGTGAAAAATTGTGGTCTGACAGGAACTTATGGAGAAGTTGTGCAATTCCATCGAACAAATAAGGTTTTCACCCTTAAGGGCATAAATATTAATCCATCATTCTTGATGGTGTTGTGAAAACTCTTCATCTGCTTCGTTGTTACAATTTTTCTATCATTACGACGTAGTCTGGTAAGCCGAAATGATAGAAAAATTGTTTACTTCGCATCTGAATTTTTTCGAAATCGGAGTTTGTACCCCAGCAGCACCCCAAAAAAACGAAAATGGGGTTCTGCTGGAGAGTGACTCAATTTCTAAAAAAAGCGGCCGTTAACTAAGAAATGGGTAGCGATGCTGGCAAAATATCCAAGGGCAATAACCGGTGCCCATTTCAAATGCCCACCGAAGGTGTACATCCCCTTGGCCTGTCCCATAAGTGCAACGCCTGCAGCTGAGCCTATGGAGAGCATGCTTCCACCAACACCAGCGGTGAGTGTTACCAGCAGCCACTGGCCCATGGACATATCGGGCATCATTGTAAGAACTGCAAACATTACCGGAATGTTGTCAACGATGGCAGACAGAAAACCAACCAGGACGTTTGCTGTAGTCGGCCCCCAGCTTCCATACATCAACTCAGAAGTCATTCCAAGGTAGCCGATAAAACCCAGGCCACCGACACAGAGGATTACACCATAGAAAAACATCAGGGTATCCCACTCAGCCCGGGCAATATTCCTGAACACATCAAAGGCCGTCGTGTCACCGAGTCGTTCTTCTGCTTTTTCAGGGTCATAATCCGGATGATCTTCAGCATTTTTGTGGGTTTTTTTCAGGTAAAATCCATATAATTTTAGATAGGCAAGTCCTGTCATCATACCCATCATAGGTGGCAGGTGGAGGAAATTATGGAAACTGACGGCCGTGGCAATGGTCATAAGGAATAAAGCAATGACTACAAAAGAGCCGCGTTTCAGCTTGACATTGATTTCACAGGTTTCCGGTTGAATTTTTGGTACGGCAAAACTCATGATTACAGCGGGAATTATCCAGTTCACAACAGATGGAAGAAAAAGGTTGAGAAAAGTCTGGAAGCTGATGACTCCTTTTTGCCAGACCATAAGGGTGGTAATGTCGCCAAAGGGGCTGAAAGCTCCGCCGGCATTGGCTGCAACAACGATATTGATACAGGCAAGACTGACAAATTTCACATTATCCTTACCTATAGCCATGACCACAGCGCACATAAGCAGGGCAGTGGTTAGGTTGTCTGCCACTGGAGAGATGAAAAAGGAAAGGACGCCGGTAAGCCAGAAGATTTTGCGAAGTGAAAATCCGGCGCAGACCAGTTTAACTCGCAAGGTTTCAAAGATCTGCCGTTCTTCCATTGCATTGATATAGGTCATGGCCACCAGCAGGAAGAGAAAAAGCTCAGCATACTCAAGGATGTTATGACGAACTGCCACTTCAGCGGAATGGGTGAAGCCGTGGCTGGCATAAACCCAGGCAATGATACCCCATATTAATCCGGCAGCCAGTAGTACTGGTTTGGATTTACGCATATGGGTATATTCTTCGACCATGACAAGGGCGTATGCCACTACAAAAATAGTGAGACATACATAACCAACCCAACTGGCGGTGAGGTCAATATGCTCACCACCTCCTGCACCTGCCGCAAACGCGATTCCCGGTATGCCAAGCAGCAGAAACAATAGTAAAAATATTCTGTAAGACGACTTCATCAAAACACTACCCCCTTTTGTTTTCGAGCTAAAATGTATGCCTCGGTTGAGACCACTGATTACATACTATCAACTGTATTGTGTTTTTGACAGTGCCTATTCTTCTTAAGTGCCTCAGGTACTGATTACCTGGGTAAAATAAATAGACACTGTCAAAAATACAATGTCGGCAGATTGACATACAGGCTGCCACACACAGCCTGTATGTCTCTGCAAGAGTGAACCCGTCACCCTTGGAACAAGAGGCTGTCACCACAGCCTGCATGTCACTTCAGAAAAAAACAAGATCGCTACATTGCTTTAGGAATGTATATCTCCATCCCCATGATGGGCCAGATCACCGAAACTGCCAACCAGGTGACCACCATGAGAATCGCACTTGCAGGAAGCCCCCACAGGAAGAATTCACCGGTGGTGAACTGCTTGGAGTTGTAAGCAATCGCATTGGGTGCAGCACCAACCAGTAACAGGAAGGGCATACCGGAAACAACGAGTGCGGAGAAAAGGATAACCTCACCACCTACTCCGAGATACGGAGCAATGACCAGGGCCACAGGCAGGGAGATGGCAATGGCAGCCACGTTCATAATGAAGTTGGTCATCATCATGACAAAGAAAGCCATACCAAGGATAAAGACGATTGGAGGTGAACTCTGGAAAAGTACCAGCCAGTTTACAGCCATCCATTTTGCAGCTCCGGTTTCCCAGAGACAGAAACCAATGGACATGGCACCGGCAAAGAGGAGAATGATATTCCAGGGAATTTCCTCAAGATCATCCACATCAAGAATATTAAAGAGGAAGAAGCCAATGGTGGAACAGAGCAGGATGCCTGTTTTATGCAACCCGGCAAGGGCTGGGATGAAATTCTTCAGAGCAATGATCAGAATTGTCAGAACAACAATGGAGGCTGTTATAACTTCTTTTCTGCTCCAGCCGCCAAGTTCAGTGTACATTCTGGTCGCTTTTTCTTTCAAACCAGGGATTCGAGCTTGCTCAGGTTTAAAGAACAGCATGAAAAATCCCCAGAGAACAAAGGTCATAATCCAACCAATCGGAAACATGTACCAGGTAAGTTCAAAAAAGCTGATATCAATATTCATGATGTCTTTATAAAAACCAAGGGCAACAGCACCACGTGCCGCACCAAGTAAGGTCACGATACTACCGGCACCAGCCACATACGCCATACCAATGAAAAGTCCTTTACCAAATTTGGTAGGTTCGTCTTCATCGGAATACAAGGCATGGATGGCCATGAGGAGTGGAAACATGGTGGCGGCAACTGCCGTATGGGCCATGACATGGGTCAGCGCGGCAGTCATGACAAAGCAGCCCAGGTAGATCCTGCTGGTTTTTTCACCAACGATGGAGAGCATCTTATAGGCTATGCGTTTGGTCAACCCGGTCTTGGTGAAAACCATACCAATGACAATGGAACCAAAAATAAAAAGAACTGAAGGATCCATGAAATCTTTAAACGCAACCTTAGGATCGCGAATCATGAAAAGTGCCTGAAGGACTCCAATGGTTAAGCTTGTAACGCCAATGGGAACAACTTCAAAAACCCACCAGGTAGCAGCCAGTAAAAATACTCCGATGGCGCCCTTTGCCTGCTGGCTGAGAACAAAATGTTCTCCCATGGGATCAATGGCGTCCGGCCAGGGGGGGCAGTAGTAGACAAAACAAAACATCCCTATACCCAGAAACATAAATAGAAGCCGTTTCCAGTTGAACGGTTCTTTGGCCTCAGGAAGGCTCAAAGTTTGAGATTCTGCAGCTGTCATTCTTATATCCTCTTTGTGTGTTTTTATATTGTGCAGTAGGTGGTGCACATTGCGTTGAAGATTTCCTCAAGACGCAGTATGCCGATAATGGCTCCATTGTCTGTTACCGGAACATTGAAGTCATTTCGATGTGACATCATGACCAGGGCTTTCAAGATGTGGGTGTCAGCGGGCAGTGAAAAATTGATGGCCTGCAGCAGAGGCTTGATGGGGTTTTGCTGATTTTTTCCGCATCCTGCAAAGGTTTTTTCTTCGTACAGGAAGGCAAGATTGGGGAACTCAGTATCCTTGCCTTCAAATTTGTCTACCTTGGCGGCATCCACTAAACGTGGTACCAGTCCATGCAGAATATCAATGAGAGAGAGTTTGCCAACCAGTTGATTCTTGTCGTTGACCACCAGAAGTCCGGCATAGAGCAGGCGATCCTTCTCTCCTGCCCGGAAAGACATGAACGTCTGTATTGCTTCCTGCAGTGTCTGGTTTTCGTTTAAATGTGGATAGCGGTCCAAGGGTATAATGATATCCCTTATAACCGAAGTTTCTTTGTTCACAATATTCTCCTCCTTTCAAATATTATCGTTTCTATTGCTCTATTGTTTTGGCCCATACGCAATGGGCGTACTTAACCTGTTCGGGTTATTCTGCAAACCCAGTTACGTAATTCCAGTTAGTTAGGGGAAGGTGACTTTAGTGCCTTACTCGTTAATTCCTGTCATAAAAAAACAAGAAAATGAAAAGTTCGTTTAACGTTAGCAAGTTGAACATACCAACAAGGCACTTATACCCCTCAGGGGGGTACTGAAAAGAGTGCCGGCCTCACTTACCGTTTACCGGTGTTAGTAAGAGAAGCGGTTTTTTTTACCAGCTTTTGCTTTTCATAATGTTTTTCATTTCTTCACTGGATTTCTTTTCAAGGACACGCATTCGTTCTCTTTTTGCCTGCCATATCTTCTCCATGAGGACAGTGAGATCCACAGGTTTTTCCAGAAAATCCATGGCTCCATGCTTCATGGCTTCAATGCCGCTTTTTACAGTAGCCTGTCCGGTGAGCATAAGAACCATCATGTCAGGCCGTTCAGCCTTAATCTGTTTCAGTGTTTCAATGCCGTCTATTCCCGGCATTGCCAGATCCACAACAGCCACATCAAAATTGTGATCGGCCACTTGGCTCACGGCCTCTTCACCACTTTGTACCGTAACAACCCTAAGACCTCTGGTCTCAAGGCGTTGAGACATCAGATCGATAAATTCTGCCTCGTCATCCACGAGCAAGACTTTTGCTGCTAATTGACTATCCATAGTATTCTCCTTATAGCTTGGTTGATAATGTAATAAGGAACGGAGCGCAAATAACTTGAACATCTCGCATCTTGTCTTCAGGCCATCTTTGGCCGATCATCAATCACAAAGTCCTCAACGTAGCCCGCTACGCCTGCGGCTTTGTTCAATCAGATCGGT
>JAYEOK010000248.1:0-28911 GCA_034722915.1 Thermodesulfobacteriota bacterium
CAACAAACAGATCAAAAATTGATAGAGCAGGTTAAACTGTCAGGTCGTTTTTCCGACAGTATCACACGAAGTCTTGATCAACTGGAATTATTACAAAAAGAGATTGTTCTTTTACTGCAGGAGACTCTTCCCAGGGCCAACAGTTTGAAATCTCTTATGGCAAGTGAGATCCATTCCATTAAAAATGGAAGAAAGGCCTTGAATGGCTATAAAATTCAGGAATATCATCAAGGCAGGATAGTGAACAGTGCCTTGTAGCTACCAGTAATAAAAAATGCGCATGTTATTCTCCTTGCCTGTTGATAAAAAAATATCCCCCTTGTGTTTTCAATGTTGAACTGAGTGCCGGCTTATTGTTCATCACCGGTGTTTAGCTCCTCCAACAAATCAAGTTTTTACAAATCCATCTTAGATTGCTACTTTTTACGACGCCATCAAGCTTAAAGTATTACGCTGGTAAGGGGGTTTTAGATTTGTAGTCTGTTTTTTCTAAAATTATCTGAATGGCTCTATTCGTTTTTGCGGAAAAAAGTATTGGCGCTGCCAGGTTTATGGTGATTTTCTGATCAGGTGGTACGGTTACCACAGTGAGGTTGAAACATTCATCTTTCGTTTCAATTTGAAGAGTGTTTCTGTCTGAGGCGGCAGGTGCTATTTTGTATCCCAGAAAAAAATTAGTGGGATCAGTGAGAACAAAGGCAATGTCAGGATCATCCACACTCTGGATCCAGAAGAGCGGCCCTTCCTTTTTGTTCGGCATGACGATAAAGTCATGTAAGCTTGGAAAGCCAATCATTCCAGCAGGGAAGTGGAGGAGGTTGTCAGGATCGTATTCGACCTCACCAAAACGTGTATGTATTGTTGTCATTTTTTTGTTTTTCCTGGTGCAAGATTCAAACTGATGGCGTCAAGATCTGTGATGTCCCACTGTGAGGCCTCGAGGTTTTCCTGGGTTATTTTGTCGTAAATTTCCTGGCGGTAGATTTTTTTTTCTTTTGGGGCATCTATTCCGATTCGAACACCGCCTCCTTTTAATTCAATAATTTTGATTGTGACATCATCGCCAATGACAATTCCTTCACCGGCCTTTCTGGTTAAAACGAGCATATGGTGCTCCAGGGAAATTAGTGCATAACTTATGAGAATGAAGAATGAATATAAATTATGTTAAGCGGAAAAAAAAAGTATGTCAAATAGTGTGTAATATATTTAGTGCCTGAACGAAAAGTCTTATTCAGAGAAAATTCGAATATCTAAATTCGAAATACGAATTTATTTTTGGCCATCAATGGTTTTCGTTCAGGCACTAGTTAGAAAAAATCAAGTATGGATATCCGGGATACTTTCGAGGTAATGTTCAGGGCCGCCTCAAAGGCGTTTTCCTGTTGAATGATATCGTTATAAACTTCTATGATATCAGCCTCTTCATAACGTGAGAGGATTTGCTGGAGGTCAATTTTAACATCTTCCTGATGCTGCATTGCCGATTCTACCCTTGCTGCCCTGTTGCCAAGCTGACTGCGGAGACGTCGGTTCTGGTCAGCTGCCATCTCCAGTTCATCAAGTTTTGCTTCCAGGCCGCCACCAGGACCTGCCGGATCACCGAGATTTCCTGCTCGCAGGGCCTCTTCGGTACGGGTGAGAACGCTAAAAATATCTATTCTACCAGCATCCGATTCATACCCGGGGCCTGGATTGGGAGGGGCCTGCATCGTTGAGTTGCTTATTCCCATGAAAAGATCATTGCCGGTGAGATTGGCTTCGAGTCTTTCACCAGGGGATATCTCAAGTTCGGTTGGATTTGAATCACCTGCATATCTATAAGGCCATGTTAAGGAATTAGTGGTGTCATACAGTGCCGGGTCATAGGCATTATTTTTTACAAATGGCGTGGTATTCTCGGCATATCCTGAAAAAATATACTTTCCATCAACCTTTGCATTGGCGGCATCAAGAAGCTCATCCTTCATATGGGCAACTTCATCAGCAAAAGTCTGCATATCTGAAGGACTCATGGCGCTGTTGATGGAATTAATGGTAATTTCTTTTACGCGTTGAAGAATGTTTTCCACATGATTCAAATGCCCGTCTGTGGATTCCATTTTGTCAGAAGTCACCCCCATGGTTTCAAGGTATCTATCTGTGTGCATTATCTGGGTACGGGTGGTGAGTACAGGGCGGATAGATGCAGGGTCATCAGATGGCTTGTTTAATTTAATCCCTGTTGCCCCCTGAATACGAAGGTCTTCCAGGCGGGTGGTAATGCGACCCAGATTGGACTGGAGCATGCGATATGTCGTTCCTTCAGTGGCTTTCATGGCGTATCTCCAGGGAAATCACTTATCGTTTCAGGTTTAAAAGTGATCCCATCATTTCATCAATGGTGGCGAGGAATTTGGCAGATGCTTCAAATCCACGCTGATATTGAATCAGGTTAATCATTTCTTCATCAAGTGAAACACCGGCCAGTCCATCACGGAGATTTTGCAGCTGAATCATTGCATCTTCTGCACCACCAAGTGCGAGTTGGTTTTGGCTGGATTCAATACCGATTTTTGCGGTTAATTTTCCGTAATAGGCACCAAAATTATCCACACCATCTATGAGAAAATCTTCGCCTATATTAGACATAACAAGAGCGTTACGATTGTCTCCAGGGGCTACTGTTGCAGGAGGAGATGGTGCCTCAGCTGCTGCCACATGGTTTGAGTCTGAAATAACCACTGAAATGTTACGTGCAGCATCTTTCCACGGGTCTGATGCAGGTGGAGGAGGGAGTGGGTTGGGTGCTGAAAAGAAATCACGGCCGGTGACAGAATCCAGACCGGCTCCGGCTGCATGGGCTGTATTTACTGATTCGGTGACTTCATAGGCCAGCCGGTCAAGATCATTTCTGATGGATGGAATAAATCGATCACGGATATGAACAAGACCCTCAAATTCTCCGCCAAGGTTGTTGAGGCCTATGGATCTTGTAACGCCGCCTGCGTGAAGGACAAGGTCAAGATCAGAACCATTTTGAACGCCTTCAATCTCCATGGCCATATTGCCTTGTACCAGTGGTAATCCTCCGGGTAATTGAACCGCCATCATACCTTTAGAATCGTAATAGGTCTGGACGCCAAGTGAGGATGAAAGTTCTTTGGCAAGCATATCACGACGATCGCGGGCACTGTTTGCGGTTTGACCGTGAATTTCAATGGTGAAAATCCGTTGGTTCAGTTCTGCAATTTCTGTGATCCGTGAGTTGACGCCATCAATTTTTGACAGAAGAGAGTCATTGATATTGTCTTCGACTTGAGTCAGGTCATTAATGGTGTTGTTGAATTTTTCTGCAAGCAACTCACCTCGCTGGATAACAATGTCTCGTTCAACAAGACCTGAAGGGTTGGCAGACAATTCCTGCCAGGAGTCAAAAAAACGATTGATTTCAGTAGATATATTTTCTTCACTGATATTGAAAATTCTTTCAAGTTCAGCCAGTGCTCTGGTCTGACCTTCCTGCAATCCATATTCAATGGATTTTTCCTGGAGCATATTGGTAACAAAGACATCATGATCACGGCTGACATTTGAAACAACAACACCCTGCCCGACAAAAAAACCACCGAAATTCATGGAAGGGTAGGGGCTGAGATCGGCATTTTGTCGGGAGTAGCCTTCGGTGTTGACGTTGGAGATATTGTTGCCGATAATCTCTATGGATTTCTGGTTGACGCTTAGAGCAGTTTTACCGGCATTGAGTGAAGTGAGTAATCCAGCCATATCAAACCCTGCCCGAAAGAAGTCGTCCGTTGACTTTAGAATTTACCATTCCCGCATCAGCTGAATAACCGGATGCAACAGTGCGTTTACCGAAAAATTCCATGGTTTCTCTGATCCAGCCAAGGGTTGCCTTATAGAGATAGGCATTGCGTCTGTTTTCATGGCGAATGATTCCTGCTATTTCATTGTCTTCTTCATCCAGCTGATTGACATGTGCCAGAACTTGAATAAGTTCTTCCTTTTCCTGCATTGCTGCAGCAAGTGATTGTATATCAAGCGTTTTGGCAAACTCACGCTCTTCAAGGATCACATCACGGAGTCGAACAAGATATTCATGTGTCGTTCCGGCAATCATGCTATTTTTCCTCCATCAGGAACTGAAGAAGATTAGAAGCCACTTTATTCAGGTCAGGTTTATACGAACCTTCAGCGACCTGGGCTTTTAATTCTGCAACCCGCTCTGCACGTTCAGAGTTTCCCTCGCTGCTGCCCTGTGCTTTATTGACGTCCTGCAGGACAGAGGAGAATTGTACCTGATCACTTGCCTGTGCAGAACCCGTCTTTGTCTCTGCCTGAGCCTGACCACTTTTTTTTATGCTGCCGATCTGACCCGGCCCGCTTACTCCGAAAAATTCAACACTCATGGTGTTCCCCTGTAAATCTGGTTACGAAACCTGTTCAAGGCTGTCAACCTCAGCCCAGGCATCAAGTTTGTTCATCACTGCGTCAAAGGTCTCGTGGGAAATGTCTGGTAACCAGCCATTAAAGGCTTCGAGCGCCTCATTAAATCCTGTTTCAACACCTTCTTTTATTGCCTCCAGGCGAGTAGGGTCACCACCTGCAATAGCAATTGCAAAATCTACAATACGATCAGAGGTTTGATCAACTCCAAAATAACCATCCTCTGCAATACGTTCTGTTGCTTCTTCCTGAGACAAGCTGCTGATGTCAATTTCCTGTTCACCATTTGCCACCTTGAAATCAACACCCTGCTCTTTGAGCATGTTTGTTACCAACCCTCTGAGCAGATCATATTGATCCTGACCGTCTCCTGTTTGAATAGTGAGAGAGCTGGAGTATGTCATGGGTACTTCCTGGTGGTATTGAATTGTGACCGGGTCTTGTCCCTGTGAAGGGCTGTTTGTTTTATCTGCTTTTTTTCCTGCCAGGCGAGCTAAATTTTTATTATTGTGACGCTGTAGTTCGTGAGGGTTTAAATGTGCCTGGGCGCTGATGCTATTTGCCATTGTTTTAGCCTCCTTGCGTAATTCTTCTGCATCCTTGCAGAGAGAGTAAGTGTACAATTTAATTTTGATGGCGTCGTAAAAACTCTTCATCTGCTTCGTTGCTGCATTTTGTGTTTAATTACGACGTACCTTAGTACGCCGAAATCAAACAAAAAATGCGCGCCTCGCATATGAAGTTTTTTACTTAGCCATCGCAAATGCAACCTTTTTACGAGGTTGTCAATTTTATCTTGTACACTTTATCGGTTTGTGGGAGGTGATACTTTAGCTGTTTTTTTACTGCAGGCAGGGAAAATAATGGAGGAATCAGGCGGTTGTGCTCTTGGAGAGAAAATTATTTCTGAGTATTGGTGAAGGATTCGTACTGTCATTTCCCCGCAGTTACCTGTTACACCGCAATGGAGTGTAACAGGAGTAAACCTGCGAGTTCTTGTTTATTGCTGCACTAAAAGTCTGTCCGAGAGTGTGCTTTTGTCTTATTTGTTGTCATCAGGGAAATGTTGCTTTTTTAACTGCTCATACATGGCCTTTCCTATTCCCATTCCATCGCCAGCAGCTGTTTGTCTGGCCATTTCCATATCCAACATTTCTCGGTAGAGATTATCGGCCATGTCATTTTTAAAAAGGCCACTGTCAGGAACTGTCTGCCTCATTGTTTTGTACATTTCGTTAATGTAAATTGCCTCAAATTCACGACAGGATTTCCGTAAAGATTTGAGCTTCAAGTCATCGGTGTCTGAAGCTTTGTCTTTTGTACTGATCGGTGAAATTTGAGCTCTTGGATCTATGGAAATATTCATAATAGAGGGTAATCGTTAAAGGATAATGAGTTCACCATGCATGGCACCTGCAACTTTAATCGCCTGAAAGATAGCGATCAGATCTCTGGGTGTTGCACCAATTGCATTCAACGCATCAGCAACAGCTCCAATCGAAACACCTTCTTCAACAACCATAAGCTGTCCGTCATCTTCAATGACATCAATTTGTGTTTCCGGGGCCACAATGGTTCGACCAAGAGTCAGAGGATTGGGCTGTGAAACAGCTAAAGTTTCTCTGATGATCAAAGAGAGATTGCCGTGTGATACCGCAACGGTTGAGAGGCGAACGTCCTGGCCCATGACGACTGTACCTGTTCGTTCGTTGACCACAACTTTTGCATTGGTGTCAGTCTCTATACGCATCGTTTCAATGGAGGAAACGAATTGAACTTTGTTGTTTAAAAACAGCTCAGGAATTATGACTTCCACAGTGGCTGAGTCAATGGGGAATGCGGTTCCACCCCCATATTTCTGGTTAATGGCATTACACATGTTGGATGCAGTTGTAAAGTCTGAGCTACGCAAAGTATAGTATAAAATCCCGTCTTCTGCTAATTCCCCGGGTGGTTGTCTTTCTATTAATGCTCCACCTGAAATTCTACCAACCGTAGGATGATTTTTTTGGACTTTGGCGGCCTTTCCACCAAAGGAAAACGCACCAATGGTTAAGGGGCCCTGAGCCACGGCATATACCCTGCCATCAGCTGCCTTTAAAGAAGTCATGAGGAGGTTTCCACCTGCAAGGCTATCGGCATCACCAATGGACGAAACCATAACATCTATGGTTGATCCGGGTTTTGCAAATGGCGGGAGTGTTGCGTTGACCATGACAGCAGCTACATTATCCACCTTAATCTTGTTAAATTCCTCAGGATTTACAGTAATTCCCTGACGAACCATCATATTGTAGAGCGCCTGTCTGGTAAAGAGTACTTTTTTGAGATCATCGCCGGTACCAGCAAGACCGGTGACCAGACCATACCCAACGAGCTGGTTGTTTCTGACGCCTGCAAGTTCTGCAATATCCTTAATCCGTGCCCCCCAGCTGGTGGAGCAGAGAGCAAAGACAAGAAGTATGGAAACAGCGATTAGAGTAATCTGTTTTTTTTGCATTGGAATTCCCGAATCAGAATGGCCATACATTGTCTAATGTGCGCATGAGCCATCCCGGCTTCTGTTTGTCGCTGATGGCACCCTTTCCAGTATAAGAAATCTTGGCATTCAGGACATGTTTGGAATCAACCGTGTTGTTAGCCATAATGTCAACAGGGCGTATGATTCCAGTCATGTAGATAATCTGCACTTCATTGTTCACCTGTATTTCTTTTCCGCCGCGTATCTTCAGATTTCCATTGGGATACACATCGATAACCTGGGCAGTCAGTGATGCTATCAAGTCTTCTTTTCTTACTGTGGTTCCGGTTCCTGCAAATGAGTTGTTAAAACTGGCTTCTACCAGATTATTGATATCAAGGTTCGTATTATCGACGATCCAGGGTGAGTTTTCAATGCCGAACAGGTGGGGAATCCCTGCGTGCATGGCGGTTGTTCGATCTGTTTCAGTTGATGCCTGTTTGGTGGCACTGGCTTTTTCAGCAATTGTGATTGTGACAATATCACCAATGGTTCGTGCTTTAAGATCTGCAAACAGAGAATGTTGTTCTCCTGGCCAGAGGGAGCCGGGAGTTCTCTCAACCTCAATTGGAGTCTGAATTTCTTCCAATGGCTGTGGAAGAACAACAACCGTTTGATCAGGTTTAGCACAGGAACAGAGGAAGAACACTACAACAAGTAAGTGAAAAACAGGTTTCAAATCTGTACCTCCACAAGTCCTGGTGCTGCAACTCTACAAAATATTTCTTTGCGGGAACCACTGTTTACAACACGGATCATTTGATCCTGTTTTCCGTTCATAGAAGCGATTCCGGTAGCTGTAAGCTGAAGCCCGTTATGGTTGACTATCATTTTGACCACTTGACCTTTATGGATCAGAGGTGGGAAGTCAATTGAACTCAAATCAAGGATTGAACCGATTCGAAGGCTTCTAGTCAGTTTTTTGTCAAGCGCTTCCCGAAGATCTGTACATGGTGTGCGCAGTTTTGAAAGATCTTTTGTCTCGAGTTCCAACATGGTCGGATTTAAAATGGCACCTCTCTTAACATTCTGCGTAAGGACGACAACAGGTGCCATAGCTTCGAGTGTTCCGCGAATTGAAACATTTTTGACAGTTTTGTTATCAATTTTATAAACTAGAGAAAATCTCCGGCTGCCGAGTACTTTTGGGGTGGCAGGAATAACATCAACACTGAGTTCACCGGTTGGAATCAGAAAAGGAAGCGGGAGTTCATTTGGAATAAATGAATATTCAGCAGATGGGAGTTCGTTTGCTTTTTCCTCCAGATATTCGGCTATGGAAGATTCAACATCAGCAGGGCCAATGGTGATCCCCTTACGGGTAACATCGATAACCGTGGATCCTTTCCATTGAATAGAGCCATCAAGAGATGCTTTTTTGTTTATATTCGTAATAATGTCTGCAGCATTTAAACGTACACTCTTTCCAGCTTTAGGCGAAACAGTAATATGTTGCGTTGCCAGAGCAGTGGCAAGTGGTGATTCCTCGCTGAATTCTGCTACATCAGCAAGGCATATAAAAGAAGTATTAACCTCCGCCTTTGGAAAAAATGTTATCTCCAGTGCCATGGAAGAAAGCGGAAATGAGAGAAAACAAGATGCGAGGAAAAGAAAAAATTTAAACATTGATTACACCATATTGTTGGTGGTTTGCATCATTTCATCTGAAGTCTGAATGGTTTTTGAATTAATTTCATATGCGCGTTGGGTGGTAATCATTGATGCCATCTCTTCAACAATATTTACGTTGGAGCCTTCAATGAAATTTTGCAGTAGCAGACCATAGCCGTCATCACCAGGAGTCCCGTCCTGTGGTGTTCCTGATGAGTCAGTCTCTCTAAAAAGATTTCTACCAACAGCGAGCAGACCACCATTGTTGGTGAATGTACTTGTCTCAAAATTACCAATCTCAGTACTTTCCGTATCATCTCCAATTATCACACTAACCACACCGGTTTCACTGATAGTTACCTGGCGTGAACCATCAGGAATCGTAATTTCAGGAAGGATAGGGTAGCCATCTGTGGTGGTTATGCGCCCGTCACTGTCACGTTTTAACGCGCCGGCACGGGTGTATGCGGTCTCTCCGTTTGGGAGTTCAACTTGAAAAAATCCAGGACCTTCAATGGCAACATCCAGTTCATTGCCTGTCTGGATGAGATCTCCTTGAGTAAACAGTTTTTGTACAGCTGCTGGACGAACACCAAGACCAACCTGGATACCTGCAGGGGATTCTGTGTCAGCTGAGGTCTGGGATCCTGGAACTTTCATTATCTGGTACATAAGATCCTGGAAATCTGCTCTACTCTTTTTGAATCCTGTTGTACCCACATTGGCAAGATTATTGGCAATGACATCAAGATTTAACTGCTGAGCGTTCATGCCGGTGGTACCGGTCCAAAGTGATCGTATCATAAGTATCCTTTACTTGTAGATTGTTTAGGAACGGGAATTAAATAACCTGAACATATTTCGCCGCAATTTTTTCGTCAGCGACACTTTAAAAAGCTTTGCATACTCCCTGTATGTAACGGTTTTTAAAGTATTGCTGGCGGAACAAAGGGCAAGAAAGATGTTCAGGTTATTTAATGTACGTTCCTTACCTTTAACCGATTGTTCCCAGTTCATCCTGTTTCTCTCCTAATTGTGAGTACGCCTTGATAACTTTTTGATAGCTTTCAAAGGTTCTCGTACTTTCAATCATAAGTGCCATTTCTTCTATCATGTTTACGTTGGAAGTTTCGAGGCTTCCTACTGTAAGTTCCGGTTCTTCTGTGATAATTTCCTGTCCACCCTCTTGTAAAGAAAAAAGAGTGTCTGACTCTCTTTTAAGAAAAGTATTGCTATTGATTGTATACACAGCAATATTTCCGACAATTTCACGCGACCCGTCAATGGAAAGTGTGGATATTTCACCTAGGCTGTTAATATAAATTTTGGAACTATCAGTATCGGGGATGGTTATGGGAGCATTGCCTTCATCAAGTACCGGCATATCGTTTCCGGTTAGAAGTGTACCGTCCTGATCAACATGGAAATCACCTCTTCTGGTATATCTGACTCCTTCCAAACCCTGTACTTTGAAAAAACCATCACCATATATGGCAATATCCAATGGATTATCTGTTCCTTTTATTGAACCTTCAGTAAATTCTGTGAAGTTTTCCCGCACACGACTGTAATTAATTCCCTTGGCATCAGTAATTTGTTTTTCTCCACGCAGAAGAGACTCAAAACTCATACGGGATTTTTTGTAGCCTGTGGTGTTGATATTGGCAAGATTCGTTGAAATATTTGCCAGTCGTTGTTCACGGGAAATAGCTCCTGCAAGAGCGCTGTATTTTCCAGATGCCATAATTTTTTGTCAGTATTGTAAGAGTTGATTGATTTGCTTGTTTTTTCTTATTTTATCGGTTGATTGGCGTTTGTTCTTTAGTGCCTTACAGAATATTTTCTTGTTTTTTTTGAACATATTCTGATAAGGCACTTATCCAGTGAACTGAATTGTTTCCGGTTGAACCGGGTTAGTGCCTTACAGAATATTTTCTTGTTTTTTTTAAAGAAAATATTCTTATAAGGTACTTATGCCGGCTTACCGTTCATCACCGGTGTTAGGGTCTTACTCCTGAAGAGCTGTCACTCTTTTCAGTACCCCCTTGAGGGGTATAAAAAAAAGGAAATGGAAAGTTCTCTTAAAGTTAGCAAGTTGAACATACCAACAAGGCACTTATACCGGCCTCACTTACCGTTTACCGGTGTTAGTGCCTTACTCCTCAAAAGCTGTCATAAAAAACAGGTAAGCGTAGACTCCGAGAAAATGAAAAATTCGTTTAACATTAGCAAGTTGGATATACCAACAAGGCACTTACACCCCACAAGGGGGTACTGAAAAGAGTGCCGGCCTCACTTACCGTTTACCGGTGTTAGTACCTTATAAATTCTTTCGAAGTCTACGCTTATCTCGTGTTTTTTTGAAAAGAATTTGGTGAAGGTACTTATGCCGGCTTCCCGTTCATCACCGGTGTTAGTGCTTTATCCCTGAAAAGCTGGTAAACCCGGCTGCCCTGTTTATATCGCTCTGCGGTGTAACGAGTTAAAGAGGAGGCAAGGTGTTTTATTCATTCCACAGCTTTACATGTAATGCTTGCAAGCTTTAAAAGTTGGGTGATTTCAGTTTTTGACATTCCAAGTGCTGATGAAATCTCATCTGTGTGTATACCTGATTGAAACATGCTCTGAGCATATTGGTAGCGCTCAGGTATCCTCGGAGTGTTGCTATTATGCACAAGAGAGGATCGTGACTTCTGAAGTTCAGTGGTGACTTCTGCCAGTTTCAGATTTGTTTGGAAATCAAGTCCCCGATTTTTTTCTTTTTCATCTCGGTTCAGTTGATTCTGGATTTTTTCAAGAGTATCTGTTTGTAAAGCAAGAAGTGTTGATTGTTCTGCAGCACGTCGGCGAAGAACAACAGAACGACAAAATATCAGTATGGTAAGCAGAAGAGTTATAGCAGTAAGTGAACCGTTGTGATCCAGCATAATTATCTCATGTTTTTGTTAATCAAGAGTGTTTTTAACTTTTGTTTTCAGCTTTATCAGGGCCTGACTGTGGAGTTGTGAGATACGTCCTTCAGACACATCAAGGATCTCTGCAATTTCTTTTTGAGTCAGCTCTTCGTAGTAATAGAGAGAAATGACCAGTCTTTCTTTTTCTGAGAGTTGGTCCAGTATTTTTGCAATAACGCGGGTCAGTTCATGCTGTTCAAGTATCTCAACAGGAGATGAACCTTTATGGGTAGCAATCAGGGCATCCTGAAAAGATTTTCCTGTATCTGAATGATCCAGAGTTTCATTCAAACTCACACAACCAAGATGACTGACCTGAGCGAGCAATTTCTGGTATGCCTCAAGCGAAACATCAAGCTTGTCAGCCATTTCCTGTTCATCGGGATAGCGGCCGAGTTCTCTTTCCAAGTCAACCATGCACCTGTTCAAGCTGGTCTGCTTTTCCCTGAGTGACCTGGAAAACCAGTCGAGTTTCCGCATTTCATCAAATATGGCACCGCGAATACGATATTCCGCAAAAGTCTTAAAAAGAATTTTCTTTTCAGGTTTAAATTTATTTGCTGCATCTATGAGACCCATCAAACCAGCACTTTTCATATCATCTCTGTTCATGAAAGAGGGAACCTGGGTCACCATTCTTCCGGCTATGATGTCCACAAGAGAGAGATGATCAGTTATAAGGGTCGTCCTGTCTTCAGGTAACTGTTGCGGAGTGTAGGTCATTTTCAGCCTCTTCCGCCGATATCGAGAAGTCTTTTCCAGAAAAACTGCACCCCGCCTTTTGCTGGTGATACTACTTTTTCGGAACAGATTGTGGATGCGATGTTTTCAAATGATCTTGATATTTTAGAAGCTGGATACAGATCAACAATAACCCTCTGTTTGCGAATGGCTTCCGTCATCTGTCTGTCAGCTGGAATAGACCCAAGGAAATCAATCGAGATATCAAGGTAACGGTTTGAAACCATTGTTAATTTTCTATACACATCCAACGCTTCATTTTCATGCTGAATCTGGTTGACAACAAGGTTGAAACGTTTCTCATGGTACTGAGTGGAAAGAAGTTTCATCAAGGCATAGGCATCAGTAATTGCAGTGGGGTCAGGAGTCGTGACAATGAGAATTTCCTGCGCAGCAGTATTGAAATACGTTACATTCTCACTTATTCCAGCTTCAGTGTCGATGAGAACATAATCAAAATCATTGTGCATCTGATCAAGTCCATCGAGCAGTTTGAGCTTTTGATTGGTGGTGAGTCTGGTGAAATTCTGCACACCGGATCCTGCCGGTAATATTTTAATACCATGCGGGCCGTCAACAAGTATGGAACTGAGACCGTGATCTCCGGAAAAGAAATGGTTGAGGTTGTAACGGGGGGCAATACCAAAGACCACATCAATATTTGCAAGTCCAAGATCAGCATCCAGAATAAGTACCTTTTTACCAATTTTAGCCATGGCGGTCGCAATATTTGCTACAACTGCGGTTTTGCCCACTCCGCCCTTACCGCTGGTTATTGCATAAACCCGTGTTGCTGATTCCTGGTAACCGGGGGAGAGGGATGGGTCTGTGTCTTTACCCATGGCTCTCAGAGTATTGGCTTGATCCTGCACAGCAGAAAGTGAATTATTCATATGGTAATCCTTTACCGGGGGACATAATAAGCTGAGTCAATATTTTTTTGTCCGCTTCCATAATGTCTTCAGGAACTCGTTGACCATTGGTAATGTAAGAATAGGAAATCTCTTCTCGAATCTGAATGTCGAGAAGGAGTCCAAAACTTGTGCATTCATCAATTTTTGTGATGATAGTATTGTCAATGTCCAAAATGGAAAAACGTTGAATGGCCTCAAAAAGTTCTTTGTCACGGGTGGTTGCAGAAAGAACAAGATGTTTTTCTATACCAAGTTCAGGGTTTAAAAATGATGCCAGTTCTTCTATGCATAGACTATCCTGTGGACTGCGTCCTGCAGTGTCAATGAGGACGAGTTCTTTGTCACGCAGTTTAAGTAAAGCCGGTTCAAGTTGTTCAGGGCTGAGCACTACTTCAACCGGGATGTTCATGATATCGCCATAAACTTTTAACTGCTCGACGGCTGCAATTCTATAGGTGTCGATGGTGATAAACCCAATGGATGCGGAATGCTTACTCAGGTAACCGGCAGCAATCTTAGCAAGGGTGGTTGTTTTTCCAACACCTGTGGGGCCAACCAGGGCAACTCTGTGTTGTCGTTTGTTTTCTTTGAAAATATCTGGATTAACATGAATAAATCCCTGAATAATCTCTTCAATATATTTCTGCAGTTTAAAAGGGTCAGTAAGTTGATCAAGCGTAAGAGATTCTTTAGCAAAACCGGATATTGTTTTAGCTGTTTCAGGAGTAATGCCATAATCAAGGAGACGTTGCTGCAGTGATTGCAGGTAACCGTCATCAGTTTCAGGATGTTTAGATTCCAGAGTTGTTTCTACTGTTGGATGAGAATTGTTGATTCTCAGCATCTCGCGGCCAAGGTTTTTTATCATCCCTTTAAGTTCATCAACTTCGGATTGTAAATTTGACTGATTTTCCTTGGTTGCAACTGAATATTCCTGTTTGATTGCTATGGTTTCTGGTTTGTTGGCTGCTAATCCATTAAGCTGAAAGGCAGAGTTGTAGGTGGGTGAGGCGTCCAGTGGCTGATCAATATCAGTATCCAGTAAAATATCTCTTTCTGTAGGATGTTGCTGAGAACTGCTTTGGGAATTGAGGTTGTTATTTTTTTTATCAGGCCACACTGAATCAACAGCAGCTGTGATTTCAAACCGGTTTTTGCCAAGCAGACCTAGTTTACCGGAACGTATGGTTTTAGTAGACAGAATCAGGGCGTCAGGACCTAACTCATCCTTGACCATTTTCAGGCCACTTGCCATATCCGATGATTCAAAGACTTTAACTTGCATTGAAGTTTACGCTGCCAATCGATCTGATTTTAATGTTTGGAAGTATCTCGTTGTGAGAGAGTACAACCAGTTGCGGGTAATATCGTTCAGTAAGTTTTCGCACATGTGGACGAATCTGCGGTGCGGCAAGAAGTGTTGGTCGCTGTCCGCCTTCAAAAAGTGGAATGGCCTCACCGATGGAATCCAGAATGAGTTGTGCTTTTGCAGGATCTATGGCCAGATAAGCACCTGTCTCTTTATGTTGAATAGAATTTACAATTTCATCTTCAACCTTTTTATCAAGGGTAATGAGAGGTATAACATTATCAACCGCCAGATCATGACTGATGGTTCTGGCCAGTGCGTGGCGTACATATTCAGTGAGAATGTCAGTATCTTTAGTGACTGGCGCCCAGTCTGCCATGGACTCCAGGATAGAGCGCAAATCTCGTATTGAGACATCTTCTGCAAGCAGGTTTTGCAATATGCGCATGATGGTACCCAGAGTGAGGATATTGGGAACAAGCTCCTCAATCAGTTTCGGATACGTTTTTCCTAAATTATCGAGAAGATCCTGTACTTCCTGTCTGCCTATCAACTCATGGGCATGTTGTTTGATCATTTCTGAAATGTGGGTAGCCATGACTGTAGTACAATCAACAACAGTGTACCCTGCGATCTGGGCTCGTTCTTTTTTATCTTCTGTGATCCAGATCGCAGGCAGGCCAAATGCTGGTTCTTGGGTCGGCACCCCTTTGATTTTTTCTGTGACCATGCCAGGATCCATAGCCATGAAGTGACCGGGCAGCATTTCAGCCTGAGCAACTTCCACACCTTTCAAGGAAAAGGTGTATTGGTTTGGCGCAAGTTGCAGGTTGTCTTTGATATGAACAGGTGGCACAATAAAACCGCTGTTCATTGCAAATTGCCTGCGAATGGATTGGATACGAATGAGAAGTTCTCCATCCTGGGAGGCATCTACAAAAGGAATGAGACCATAGCCAACTTCAAGTTGGAGAATGTCAACATTCAGGAATTCTTCATAATTCTCTTCTGCTTTAGGAAGGGGTTCAGTTGCAGCAGTTTCCTCATCAACCCGTTCTTCTTTGAGTTTGTTGGTTTTGTCCAATTGCCAGGCAGTAAAGCCCAGGGCAATGGATAACAGGAGAAAAGGAATAAAAGGAAGGCCTGGAATGAGTGCCATAATCATCAGGATGACGGAGACTACCCAGAAGGCAATGGAATATCTGCTGAACTGAAGTTTTATATCTGAACCAAAATCAGTATTTCCTGAAGATCGTGTTACCAGGATACCTGCTGCAGTTGAGATAATAAGTGCCGGGATCTGGCCAACAAGGCCATCACCAACAGTAAGGATTGTATAATTTGCTGCAGCCTCGGCCATGGGCATGCCTTTTTGGATCACACCGATAATAAAGCCGGCACCAATATTAACGAGAGTGATGATGATACCGGCTATGGCATCACCTTTAACAAATTTAGAAGCACCATCCATGGCACCATGAAAACTTGCTTCATTACTTATTTCTTCCCTGCGTTGCCTGGCTTCGTTTTCATTGATAAGACCAGCATTCAGATCAGCATCAATTGCCATTTGCTTACCAGGCATGGCATCAAGTGTGAAACGGGCGGCAACTTCAGCAACTCGTCCGGCACCTTTGGTGATAACCATAAAATTAATCAGAACAAGAATGATGAAAATAACAAGTCCAACAACGTAATTTCCACCAACTACAAATTGTCCAAATGATTGAATCACAGATCCTGCGGCTGATGGGCCCTGGTCACCTTGCAGCAAAATCAAACGTGTTGAGGCAACATTGAGGGAAAGGCGAAAAAGTGTGGTTGCGAGCAGGATAGCCGGGAAGATGGAAAAATCTATGGCCCTTACTGTAAAGAGGCTGATGATAAGAATCAGCAGAGCAATAGTAATATTCATGGATAAAAACAGGTCAAGCAGCAGAGAGGGCAGGGGGATGATCATGATCATCATAATAGCAACCAGTCCAAAGGCTGCCATGATGTCTGCACGCTGGAGAAGTTCTCTCAAGTTTGATCTGTTTAGTATGCTTCCCTGACCTGTCAGTTCCATTTATCTATGATATTTTGTAAGGTACATATGCCGGCTTTACTTACCGTTTACCGGTGTTAGTGCCTTACAGAATATTTTCTTGTTTTTTTTGAACATATTCTGATAAGGCACTTATCCAGTGAACTGAACTGTTTCCGGTTGAACCGGGTTAGTACCTTATAAATTCTTTCGAAGTCTACGCTTATCTCGTGTTTTTTTGAAAAGAATTTGGTGAAGGTACTTATGCCGGCTTTACTTACCGTTTACCGGTGTTAGTGAATATACGTGTGCAAGAATTTCAGCCACTGCCTTGAATAATTCTTCAGGAATAGCAGCTCCCAGGTCAATTTTATGCAACAATCGAGCCACAGGAGGATTCTCTATTATCGGGATGTCGTTTTCTCTGGCAAGTTCTCGAATTCGCATGGCTACGTGATCAGCCCCTTTTGCGACAACAACAGGTGAGTCCATGGATTCGGTGTCATATTTGATGGCAACAGAAAGGTGTGTCGGGTTGGTGATAACAACATCTGCCTCAGGAACTTCGGCCATCATACGTTTTCTTGCCATCTCCTGCTGAATGCTCCGGATCTGGCTTTTGATATAGGGGTCACCTTCCATTTCTTTGAACTCTTCTTTGACTTCCTGTTTAGTCATTTTCATTTTTTCTTCCATCTCATGGCGAGTGTAAAGAAAATCAATGGCAGCAATAAGGATTAAAATTCCACATACTTTTGCAAGGATGAGAACAGCAACACGGCCCATAAACAGCATTGCCGCAGTTACACTGGTATCAACCAGGATAAGGGCCTCTTCAAAATGGCTGTATACAGTTGCGTAGGCAATCCAGCCGATGAGTACAACTTTGAGGATGGATTTGACAAGGTCAACAAGGCTGCGCAGAGAAAACATGCGGCCCATTCCTTTAACGGGACTGAGCTTAGAAAAATCCGGTGACAGGGGTTGAGTGGTGAAAAGCCAACCGATTTGAAAAACACTTGAAAAAAAGCCGATTACAAGAACAAGAAGAAAGAGTGGAAGGAGAAGAACAGCCAATTCTTTTACAAGAAAAAAGAGAAGATTGTTAACGTCACTTGGCGTTCCATGAAAAGATGCTGTGTTTCTCCAAATACCTGAAATGAGTACTGTTAATCTGCTCCAGAAATTAGGCATGTAAAAAATCCAAAACAGAAGCGACAAGGTTAAAAGTGCAGCTGTCTGGACTTCTTTACTTTGTGCTACCTGTCCCTTTTTTCTGAAATCGGCTCTTCGTTTCGCCGAGGGCGATTCTGTTTTTTCTCCGCCTGTTGAGGATTCTTCAGCCATAAGGACACATCAGTTTAAAGTTATTTTGTTTTTTTATATGTAGTGCCTTACTCCTGGAAAGCTGTCTAAAAAAACAAGAAATGGAAAGTTCTATTAAAGTTAATAGGTTAAACATACCAACAAGGCACTTATACCCCTCGAGGGGGTACTGAAATGAGTGCCGGCCTCACTTACCGTTTACCGGTGTTAAAAGAATGCAAGGAGTTTGCCATGAGACAGAGAAACAAGGAGAAAGCGGACTACACTAGTTAAGAAGGTGCAGGATGGTCAGAAATCGTTCACCAAGATTGTCAAATTCTCGTCTTAGAAGGATAGTTACCAATGGCAGTGTCAAACCAATGACGGTAAAAGAGATGCCAATATTTAAAGGAAAAGAAAGGAGAAAAACATTTAATTGCGGAAAAACTCTGGCAAGAATACCAAGAATCAGACCTGAAAGAAGAAGTACAGCAAGAATTGGTGCACTGAACTGGATGCCAAGAAAGAAAATTCTGGATGACAACTTCAAGAGATATGGAATGGCTTCACCGGAAATATTAAAGGCACCCGGTGGAAGAAGTTTGTACGATTCGGCAGCAACTTGAAGAAAGACATGATGCCCGTCCACAGCAAGAAAAATAAGAATAGCAAAGATGTTTTGAAATTGTGATATCAAGGAAATTTGACGTTGGTTCTGGGGGTCAAAAACATTGGCTGCAGCAAAGCCCATCTGGTAACCAATAACAGTACCACCATACTCAACTGCTGTAAAAACCATCCGTGCTATGAGTCCTATCATGCTGCCAAGCAGAACTTCGGAAACCATGAGAAGAAGGAATGTGGCTGGTTGAAAGGATACTGGAGGAATAGAGGGTTCCATGACTGGAAAAAGAACCAGGGCGATCATGAAGACCAGTCCGGCTTTAACCTGAGCAGGTGTCTGACTGGCTAAAATGATTGGGATAGCAGCAACAAACCCGGCTACCCTTGCAAGGCAGATGAGGAATGTCTGGAATTCGTTTATGGGGATGAGTTGAAAGTCCACAAGGGTTAAAACGTGGCGATAGAAGAAAATATTCCGGTAGCAAAAGAGATCATAGTGTGGATCATCCAGGGAGTCATGATGAGCAGGGTGAGAAAGACAGCTACAATTTTCGGAATAAAGGTAAGGGTCTGTTCGTTAATCTGGGTCGTTGCCTGAAAAATTGAGACGATAAGTCCCACGATCATCCCGGCCAGAAGAAGAGGAGCGGCAACCATTAATGAAGTCTGGATTGCCTTCCTGCATATATCTACAACAAATTCAATACTCATATCAGCCCTGAAAACTTTTAATTAGTGATCCTACAATCAATGCCCATCCATCTACTAAAACAAAAAGAAGCAACTTAAAAGGCATTGAGATAATAACCGGAGGTAACATCATCATTCCCATGGACATGAGGATAGATGCAACAATCATGTCTATAACAAGGAAAGGAATGTAGATCATAAACCCCATCTGGAATGCCAGCTTGAGTTCAGACAGCATAAATGCAGGAATGAGCGTCATGGTGGGGATGTCATTCTTGTCATAGGGTTCATTATCCATTGTGATATCAGCAAGCAAGGTCAGCTCTGATTCTTTGACTTGGGCAAACATGAAGTCACGCATGGGCTCTAAAGCCTTATTTAATGCATCTTCCTGATTAATTGCTTCGTTCAGATAGGGCTGCAGGGCTTCTTCATTTATTTGGTTAATCGTTGGTGCCATGATAAAAAAAGAAAGAAAGAGTGCGAGACCAATTATCACCTGAGTAGGTGGCATATTCTGGGTTCCCATGGCTTGCCGGACAAAACCAAGAACGATGACAATGCGCGTGAAACAGGTCGTCATGAGGAGAATAGCCGGGGCAATGGAAAGTATGGTGAGCAAAAACAGAACTTGAAGCCCGGTTGAAACCTGCTGTGGAGTGTTGGCATCCTCAACGCCGAAACTGATTGTTGGAAGTCCGACTGCGTGACTTATAAAGGGGGTGAACAGAATAAAAAACGGAATGAAAAGCAAAACGTTCATCAATAGGGGAAGCCTGTTGTCAGGATGATTGTTGTTCATGCTGTTTTGTTGCCGAAGCAAGAGTTGTATTGAAGGTGTCGTTCTTACTCTTTTCAATTGTTGAAAGTAAGGTAATGGTATCGACGCCAAGACCAAGCAGAAATTCCTGTCCACCGACTTCCACAAGGCAGAGTGACTTTTTTGGCATAAGATGGCGAATTTCTCTGACTTTAATTTTTGATTTGGAATTTGATTGAACAAAAGAAAGTCTTTTTCTCATAATTCCATAGAGAATCAGAAGAATACCCAGAACAATAAACAAGCCCCAGAGCATTCTAAGCCAGTTGGAGAGAAGTGAAGGATCTGTGCTTTCTATCATTATAAAATCACCATTAAGGTATATTTCAAAACCATAAACACAGGTGAAGAACGGTAGGCCGGCACTCGGTTCAGTAGCCCCTCGGAGTCTGGCGCGTACCTGTGGGGTAATTGTACCTTGTCAGAGTATGGCCGTTATCCCAGTTGCTCAACACGGTCACATGGACTGACTACATCTGTGAGGCGGATACCGAATTTGTCGCCTACCATGACAGCTTCTCCTTTGGCAATGAGGCGTGAGTTGACATAGAGATCAAGTGGATCGCCGGCTAGTTTGTCAAGTTCAATGATGTAGCCTTCACCCATCTTCAACAGATCTTTCAAAAGAATTTTGCCTCGTCCAACCTCAACAGATATCTGCAGGGGAACATCGTATAAAAATTCCAGACCCCTTTCTTTATGAATAGCAGGGGATGGTTCAGGAGGGCTGGTATTGTCGGCTTCTGACACAGTATCATCAGCCATTTCTTTGTCATCAAGGAGTTCTTGGATTTCTTCGGGCTGGGGCCTGGCACCTTTTTGAATAGCTTCTTCAGTCATATTATTCTCCTAGATCATAAACGCCGGTCAGGTGGATAGCTTTTTTACCGCTGATAGTTCCTGGAATGGCGAAAAATTTAAGATTTTCCTCAACAAGTATTTTAAGTGGTGAATTTGGGTCATAGTCAAGATCTATGATGTTTCCCTTCTCAAGCTTCATGACCTTACGTAGTGGCATGGTAATAGTGCCAGACCGGGCAATAACTGTGGTAGACATTTTTTCTACTTCATTTAATAATATATCATGCCAGCCTGATTGACTTATTGTTGTAACAGTCAAGAGGTCTCGTAACTGATCACGAACAGGATCCAGTGTTGCTACTGGAAAGACAATATCAAATTTTCCTGACAAGCTACCGAATTTAATCTGAAAATGACCAGCCAATACATCTGCTTCAGCTTCAGCGATTGAAACCAGTCTGGAATTGGTTTCAATTTTAACAATTGATGCTTCGGTCTCAATAATCTGGGCAAGGGCTTTATTAATATCAGAACAAGCCTGGGTCATGGTGGATTTCAGGATATTCAGTTCAATGGTGGTCGGCTTTCGATTCAGTTGAAGTGTATCCATTTCTGTTGAGGCGCCGAGCATGGTTTCGATAAGAGAGAAGCTCAGCTCTGAGTCAAGTACCATCAGAGCGCCATTTTTCAAGGGATCAAGGCTCAAAACACCAATAGCCCCGGCATCTTTCTGTGAAAGCAGGTACTCTTGAAATTCAAGGGTATCCATTCCAGTTCTTGTGATTGTGCATGTTCTCTGCAGTTGATTGGTCAGGGTAATGGAAAAATTCTGGGCAAAATGGTCGAGAATAATGTCAAGGTTAGGGATACGCTGCTGATTTTCAGAAGATCCTGCCATTTGAAACAGATTGATCGGCTTAACAATTGCCAGGTCAGCAGAAGAGTCCCCATCTTTTAGATCAGTGGAAACCTGACCGCTTTTAATGCCAAGTAATAATTCAGCAATCTGCTCTTTTGATAAAATCGGTTCCACTGGCAGCCTCTTCCTTTACTGGACAACAAAATCTGTAAAATAAATTGCCTTTACTCTGCCTCTCTGTAAAAAGGAATTGATCTTGCTGACCAATTCGGCTTTTAATTGCTTCTTTCCCTGCAGGTCATGAAGTTCTTCGTATGTTTTATTTCCCACAAGAAGAAGAATGGCATCTCTGATTTGAGGCATTCTTTTGTTTGTCTCTTCCAGGGCCTCTTCTTTGTTCAATTCAAGTGTAAGCGATGCTTTAACATAATGTCTGTCTTCTTCACTGATGATATTGACAATGAACTCTTTAATCTCAACCATTGGTCCGATTTCAGTGCTTTGAGTAATCTCAGGAACAGGCACAGCAAGCTCGGGGTTTATCACCTCTTCTTCAACCGGGGCAGGTTTCAAGAAGAAATAAGCACCACCTCCTATGGCTAAAAGAAGTATGACAGCTCCTGCTATAATGATAATCAGCTTTTTTTTACTACCGCCTTCTTCACCGGATTCTTCTTTGTTTTGTTTCTTTTTTTTGTCATCAGCCATTGTCATGTCCTTTGGGCATTATAGTGGAATACTATTGGTTTTGACACTTGTAGGTCCAAAACCAACGATAGTATTGGCGCGAAGAATGAAATCAACCCTTCGGTTTTTTGCCATATTTTCTTCATTGGTATTAGGAAGAATGGGCCTGTCTGAGCCATAGCCGATTGCTGACATTCTATCGAGAGGAAGGAGGTCACTTTTTTTTAAAAATCGCATGACAGATACAGCCCTTTCAACAGAAAGGTTCCAGTTGCCAATTTTTCGTTTGGAAACTGGAGTGTTATCAGTGTGCCCTTCAATGCGCAGACGCATTGGCAGGGGTCTGATAATATCAGCAAGGTTACGTAAAGTAGGATATGCAGTAGGAGAGACCGTAGAAGTGCCTTTTTGAAACAAAACAGAATTATTAATTCGCAAAATGATGGTGCCGTTTTCCTTTTTAATGAGCTCAACATCCTCTGGAATATTATCGGATTTGAGTTGAGACTGTATCCGCTTATACACTTTTGCTGCCATCTCATTTTGAATAGGTGAAAATTTAGAGATGGGAGGTGATGGAATGATCGGTATGGAATATTTACTGGGTGCAGGTAAAGAATGGGCACCAAAGGCACTTCTGATTGACGCCGAGGCCTCTGCAAACTTAATTTCTTCCATATTTGCCATGGAGAGAAGCAGTACAAAAAAAGTAAGAAGCAGAGTAACAAGATCAGAAAAAGTAACCATCCATGCGGGTGCACCACCGCTGCAGTCACATTTGGGACATTTTTTTTCTGGAGGAGCCTGTTTATCTTCGTCGACCATGTTTGTGCAAATTGTTTTTTTTACTTAAAGGTTGATTCTCTAAGTTTAGGGGCGATAAAAGCATGAAGCTTCTGTTCCATTATTCTCGGATTTTCTCCGGAAAGGATGGATTGCATCCCTTCAATAACAAGGTTTTTTATCAGCGTTTCTGAGGCAGATCTGTTTTTAAGTTTTCCAGCCATGGGACTGAAAAACACATTGGCAAGTACTGCCCCGTAAAACGTGGTGAGCAAAGCAACAGCCATGGCAGGGCCAATGGAATCCGGATCACTCATATTCATAAGCATTTGTACCAGTCCAATCAGGGTGCCAACCATCCCCATGGCAGGGGCGTAAGCTGCAAGTGATACAAATATATCCTGTCCTTTATCATGCCGTTCCTGGATATATTCAACTTCAGTACTGAGCATGGCTCGCAATGTTTCAGGTTCCTGGCCATCAACTGCCATCTGCATAGCTTTTACAAGAAAGTTATCATCAACACTATCCATCATGCCCTGAAGTGACAGTATTCCCTCTTTTCTGGCTTTATTTGCAAATTCCATAAGTTGAGTGATCAACTCATGGGGGGATTCGTCTTTGTTGAAAATTGTTTTCTGGGCAACTGCAAAGGCACCCATTATGTCGCTGAGTGGATAATGAACCATGGCAACTCCAATCGTGCCACCTCCAACGATGAGACCGGATGGGACATTAAGAAAAATGCCTAGTGGTCCACCCTGAACAATGGCCATTAGCATGAGGCCAAATGCTATACACACACCAAGTATTGTTGCAATATCCAACGAAAAACCCTCCGCTACAGAAAATGATATTCAAATATTTAATGAATTTTGTATTCAGGCCTCAAAAAAAACAATGCAAAATATATTCCTGATTCGTAAGAATTTGTTAATGCTCGTTTCTTCTTGAATTGTCGGAATTTTTTATTTGATAGATGATGAGAAGGAATCGCTGCAGGAGGGTGTCAAATTTATGACACCGATGGGTGGGCTCAGGAGGGGAAAAAAGGTATCCTTTCATGATTTCTCCATTACTGGGAAAAACCATGAAAGGGTATGAGAAAATACATGCTGTTATCGTTTGAGATTAATCAACTCTCCCAATAGTTCATCTACTGTGGTGATAATTTTTGAGTTTGCCTGGAACCCCCTCTGAGCAGTGATCATTTTCACAAATTGCTGTCCCATATCTACGTTGGACTGTTCAAGGGAGTTTGTGAAAATTTTACCAAGTTCAGGCCCTGGCAGACCAGATCGAGCAGCACCCGACTGTTGGGTTCCGGCGAACATATTTGAGCCTACCAGCTCAAGGCCACCCGGGTTATTGAATTTTGCAAGAACAAGAGCACCTATTTTTACCCGTTCTCCATTTGAGTAGGAAGCTTCCACCTCTCCGTCAGCATTAATTCCAACATTTGTCAGATTACCGGCTCCATATCCATTTTGATTCTGTGATATTACAGTCGACGCACTGTTGAACTGGGTGGTGTCAAATGTTATGTTCAGGGCGGTTGGATCAGAACCATTGCCCCAGTCAATGTCTCCAGCATCTATGAATCCAAGGCCATTTGGCGCAGGAACAGGGACAGGATTCGGGATCTGGTCGCCAAGAGGTGGATCTAATTGACCATCAACTCCAAAAAGGACCGTTCCTCGCGGGGCTGCACCAACATCATCTCCTATGAGTATTCCGGCATCATTTTCTGCGCTATAGTACCAGTCCCAACTGTTTTCAGCACCACCTCCTGCAGGATCCTGTTTTCGGAAATAGAGTGTTACCAGATGAGGTTCACCCAAAGTATCATAAGTAGTTGTGGATGAAGAGTAGTTGAAAGTAAGGCCGTTTGCAGGATCAAAAGCTTCTCCTGCTGGAATGATATCAGCACTGGAATCAAGGTTCGTTATCAAGTCAATGGTGTCTGTGACATTTGCCGGAACCAGGCCAACATTCTGCACCTGTATATCAGTTGGGTCTCCTGCAAGCATGTTACCATCAGCATCATAGGGTTTTCCCTGGACATGAAAACCTTCAGGATTGACAAGAAAACCGTCTTCATCAAAACGAAAAGCACCGGCTCGCGAATAAAAAGCAGTGTCATTACCAACTTCTTTGAGTATGAAAAAGCCTTCACCTTCAATGGCAACATCAGTGTCAGAGGCTGTAGCTTCAAAAGTACCCTGGCTGAATATGTTATCCACTTTGGACATGTTCACACCACGCCCAACTTGTGATGCGCCACCTGAACCGAAAACTGTAGAAGAAAGCATGTCTGAAAAAACTGATCTTGCGCCTTTAAAGCCGATAGTATTTGTGTTGGCAAGGTTATTACCCAAAACACTCATTGCCTGGGAATTTGTGTTGAGGCCACTCACGCCGCTGTATAGTGCACTTGTGATACCCATAAATGACTCCTCTCTTAGTTCTTTGTGTTGGTACCTTATAAATTCTTTCGCAGTCTACGCTTATCTCGTGTTTTTTTGAAAAGAATTTGGTGTAGGTACTTAAGCCGGTTTACCGTTCATCACCGGTGTTGTATTTTGAGCCCTGTCCCGTTTTCAGTTAGCCAGCTAAAAATTGCAGAAGCCGATCCTGTTCAATCTGTTCTTTATCCATGGGAGCAGATTTTTCGGTAGTCTCTGGTGATGTCCCTGTCACACTGGAAATGACAGCTTCTTTCAGGTTTGAGTCCAATGATTTCTCGTCCCTGTTGTAATTTGCAGGTTGTTTTGGGTCATAGATTGAAAGAATTGCATTGGAATTGATTTCTGCACCGGCATAAGTGTAGATAGTTGCATCACCAGTCTCGTTGCCGAAATCAACGCCTGTAACCTGTGATCGAACAAGCGGTGAAACAGCTACCGTTGCGTCTTCCCCTGCAGCTGTAGCCTCAAGGACGATACTATATTTTCCTTCAGCTAATGTGTTCCCTTCATTGTCAAGACCATTCCATTCGAGAAAATGATTCCCTTCTTTGAGGTCAGCAGGGTTGAGGATGGAAACTGTTTGTCCACTTTCATTTTGAATAGATAGCGTTAACGAGGCAGCTTGTCCATCAACGTGATAACCAATACTGACAGGATCACCTTCAAAGGTGAAATTTCCGTCAGTATACGTCACATCCTTGCCAAGTAGACCCATGGTGGCAAATTTATCAGACTGGCTTTGCGTAACAGCCAGTTTGTCCATGGAGGCATTCAGGTTCTCCAGTTGTTCAAGAGAACTGAATTCTGTAAGTTGTGAGGTGAATTCAGATGCGTCTTCAGGATCCATGGGATCCTGATTCTGTAGCTGTGCGACCAGAAGGGTCAGGAAATCTTCTTTTCCCATGGAAGCACTATTAGAGTTAGTTGCATATTCAGGTGACGAATGTGGGATGCTGGGAGATGTGAAAATTTCTGCGATATCTGTCATGGCTCTATTCCTTGTAGAAAGTACTACACTGTTAGATTAACACCCGATGCATCTTTTTCAGAATCGTTCGACTCTTCCTGTGAATCTAATAAGGCCTTAAATGAATCTGTTTGTGGAGAAGATGATCCATTTGAAGCAAATTCCTGTTGTGGTGAGTTAAAATGCTCCTGAAATAGTTCGTTTTGTTTTCCGCCATCTCCGTCCATGCTGATTGCAAAAGAATCAATTCTAAAGCCTTGATCTTCAAGCACACTACGAAGACGTGGCAGATGCTTTTCCAGGGTTTCAAGTACCTGCTGGCTCTGTGCTACAATATTTGCTTTGATTGAATCACCTTTTACAAAGATATCAATTTTGAGGGCACCCAGTTCCGCAGGATGCAACTGCATGGTCAGCTTGCTGGTCTGAAGCCTGGGGTTAATATTGAAGCGCTGGATCAGGTTGTTGACAATTTCTCTTTCAGGAACCGGGGGATTGGCACCTGGTGCATATTTTCCTTCAATACTTACGGCCTGATTGTTGGTGGAAGAATGTAAGCCGAACTGCTGCCCAAAGGAAGATTCACCTGGTTTGGTGTCAGAAACAGTTGTACCTGGAGTTTGGCTGGTCATCTGCACTTCACTTTTGGTTTGGGGATCTGCTCCTTTCTGGTCACTACTGTTTTGCTGGAATTGATCAGCAGTTCCATCTTTTGATTTACCCAGCCTGGCATTTAAATATTGTTCGGAGACGTCCTGCTGTGCTCCTTCAAGCTTTACTGACTTTTGCGCAGCAATAGTGGTATCTTCTGTGGTGGGAATTGTTATTCCAATTTGTCTTGCTTGAATTTCGGTACTGTCAGAATCGGCCAGTAATGGATTGGATAAATTTCGAAGGTTTTCTATCTGGTTCTGATCACTGGAAACTTTTCCATTATTTCCCGTGATGACAATTGATCCATTATTCCTGCCCTGATCAAGAATTTGTTGAATCTGAGAAAGCAGTAAATTTTCTACTTTCTCAGTTGCTGTTAACTCATTGGCTGTTCCTGTCAGGCTGACAGGGGCAGGGGAGGCCTGAGGTTGAATTGGGGACACTTTTTCTTCAGAGGCTATGGGAGAGTTGAATGTTTCAATGCCGGAAGAGCTGAAAGCTTGTGATTGAACAACGCCTTTTGGTGATTCCACCATACTATTGACAGATAACGATACCTGCTCTGAAACAACTGTTTCAACAGTTGCGATTGCGGCCTCCTTAGATAGATTAGATCCGGTCACTTCCCCGGTGATTGCAGGATTGGTCGCCTCATCAAAGAAAATATTTTCAGATCCATCTGCAAACTCCTGTTGGTCTGCATTCTTTACCCGGCTGGCAACTGCTTCATTTAAAAGAGGGGAGAATTCTCCGACAGCATCTCCCTGGACAGGCAAAACGCCTTGTTGTGGTGCTGAACTCTGTGCTGCGGCATTTGGATTGAGAAGAGTTGTTTCCATCCTGAAGTTACTCCACCTTAATGGTCGTAAATGTGGTACTGAGCTGAGATGCCTTGATCTTATCCATTCGATCAAGTATTTTTGCTGCTGATTTAACTTTCATATATGCCAGAAGATCTGCAGCGAGCTGTCCGTCAAGGCTTGCCATGGCAAGAGCAGCACGATCAGGTGTCATTTTGGCATATATTAAACTTAAATCTTTAACTTTTTTTAACTCCTCAGCATCTTTTTCTACAAGCAGTTTTTCAATTTCAGCCTGTACTTTTTGTAATTCTGTAAGCTTCTTATCAAGTAGCTCAATTTTCTTATCGGCCTCCTCTTTTAGAGTCTTTAGTTCCTTTTCTTTTAGAGCCAAAACTTTTTTTTCTTCTTCAAGACTGTCGCGTTCGTTTTGCAATACAGTGTATAAACGTCGTTCCTCAACAGATCCAAAGTTTATTTTTTTATTTTCTATTTCTTCTTGTTGATCCTTGTTATCCTCCACTTCCGTTACAGAAGAAGGAGGGGGAGCAATTGAATTTTCAGCAAGGCTTTGCGATACTGGAAACCCCATTAAAAGCAGGAAAAGAGAACTATGAAAAAAGATGCCTCGGAAACACATGGGAACTCCTTTGAAGGACGTGGTGAAATAGAAGATTTAGTGCCTTACAGAATGTTTTCTTGTTTTTTTTGAACATATTCTGATAAGGCACTTAGGAACGTACAATAAATAACTTGAACAAATTAATGCATTTTTTTCCGTCTTCTGTGTTGCTCGTTGCTCATGTAACCCGTTATGCTCCCGCCTCGCGCCTTGAATACGAAAAAAACTCCTATTAATTTTTGTTCAAGTTATTTATCTCCCGTTCCTTATCCAGTGAACTGAATTGTTTCCGGTTGAACTGGGTTGGTA
>JAYEOK010000249.1:0-2066 GCA_034722915.1 Thermodesulfobacteriota bacterium
ATGAGGCTGATCGTCCTCGGGAACTATACCATCTGGATTTTTATCATTTTTATGTGCACAAGCAAAAGCAGTGCGTTCTGTTCATCACCGATTTTCGCATATCGTCTTGCGTTAACATAATACCTGTCTGAAATTATTTTACCTGTGCCGCCAAACGTTACGGTAGTTGAGTTTTGCTCACCCCTACCACCAGTGTCACATGCGCTATCTGTTATATTGAGTGGCGGTGATTACGTTCATTATGTAATAGCTAAAACACTTCATCTTCACACTGGGGAAGTTTTAGCGTACGGCCTCGTTACTCGCATAACCCTATGCTCAATAGGAATCTATGAACTGCAGCGAACTATTCTCGAGTGAGTTGTCATTGTTTTCAAATGTGTTTTATGTTTTAACTGTTGACATCACAAGCGTCATATGTAATAACAATTTCATGCGAGATATAACTTATTTTACACATCCACAACATGATTGGCAAAAACGTTATGAAGCGATGCGAGCCTCTTTCGTTGACCGCTTACCGAATAAAGTAGTTGCTGATAAATTTGGTTATTCCCATGGCTATTTTCGAGTACTCAAACATCAATTTCGGACAGGAAAAACTGATTTTTCTGAACCAGTACCGGAAGGAAAAGCTACCCGAAGACGAGTGACCAATGAAACCAGGCAAAAAATCAAGACATGGCGTACACAGCTTCTTTCCGCTGGAGAGATAACCGAATTACTGTCTGAAGATGGAGTCGAGATTTCAGTGAGAACTGTGGAACGTGTTCTCGCTGAAGAGGGATTTTCCAAACTCCCACGGCGTAGCCGACAAAAAACTGGCTACACTGTCAAAGGCGCTGAAATACCAGCCCGCTCCGAACTTATCGTCATCAGTCAGATCGAAGGGCAAAAAATCGATTGCCCAGGTGCTGGTGTTTTTTTATTTTCTCCATTCCTGGCTCAGTTAAATATTGGCAAAGTAGTCAATGAGGCTGGATTACCAGGAAGTAAGGTAATCCCGGCCCTGAGTTACCTGCTTTCATTTCTGGCCTTGAAACTTCTTGGCACAGAACGTCATTCTCATGTCGGTGATCATGTTTTTGATCCTGGCTTGGGTCTCTTTGCAGGGCTTAACAACATGCCAAAGTGTACGGCAATGTCCACGTATTCATACTCACTGGATGAAACACATTTGTTGAGTCTCCAAAAATCTTTTGTAAGGCAAGCCAGTAAACTTGGATTGTATAAAAAGACGATCATCAATCTTGACTTCCATACCGCACCCCATTACGGAGATGAATCGGTCCTCGAAAAACACTGGGCTGGTGCTCGCGGGAAAGTAATGAAGGGAGCGCTCTGTTTATTTGCCCAAGATGCTGATTCAAAGCTGATGGTCTACACGGCTTCCGACATTCAACGCTGTGAGGCAGACGACCAGGTAACAGATTTTCTGTCGTTCTGGCAAGGAGTTCAACGTGGTGTGCAACCTACACTCATTTTTGATTCCGGGTTTACAAATTACAGCAAATTGTCTGATCTTAATTCCAGAGAAATAAAATTTATCACTCTCAGGCGACGGGGAAAAAAACAAATAAATGAGGTGAAAAATATACGTGACTGGAAACGGATACATATCCCACACGCCAAACGAAAGTTCCCAAACCCGCAAGTGCATGAAGCCCGTATCCATCTTCGATCATATGATGGTGAATTACGGCAGGTTATTGTTCGCGGCAACGGACATGAAAAGCCGGCCTTTCTCATAACCAATGATTTTAAGACTCCGGTTGAGCTTGTTGTCGGTAATTACTCACGGCGATGGAGGGTTGAAAATGGTATTGCGGAAGCTGTCAAATTCTTCCACCTTAACGCCCTTTCTTCCCCAATTCTTACAAAAATTCATTTTGACATTGCCCTTACTATGGTGGCCGACACACTTTATTCAATGCTGGCCAAGAAACTACGGGGATTTGAGGATTGCGACGCCCCCAAACTATACCGACATTTTGTTAAAGGAAAAGGTGTCGTTTCCGTAAGTAGCGGTGCTATTAATGTTGTTTACCCCAAAAGAGCACATAACC
>JAYEOK010000250.1:0-2061 GCA_034722915.1 Thermodesulfobacteriota bacterium
CCCCTGCATAAACGTTAGCAGTCATTAAAAGTGTAGATGCCACAATTAATAGAAGTGTTTTCATGTTCTTTCTCCTTTGAATTACCCCATAGATGGGAGTGAAGTGATAGAATCCGCTTTTCAGCAGATGACTCAAGGCCGACGATAGTGGAGATAAACCAAGTCCGATCAGACCCGATTTGACCCTACCGTCGTCCTAAGGACGACTTTTTCCGCGCGCCAAGTCAAGCCGCAGCTAAAACAATCTCTCAGCAGATCCAGTGCGTCCGCTAAATCTGTAATAATTTTTAATTTTTACAAAACAGAAAGATACAAGTCAAGGCATATTCCATGACCGCGCCAAAACCATTACGCTGCAAGGATTTTTCCCGTCATGACTTATCAGCGGCATGGCCAGGAAGGAGAATAGAGATTCGACCTGCCAGTCTCAACAGGGGAAAAATGGCAGCGAGTTAACCTTGTTTCCTGACAACTTTGATCGTATTTTCATCGCTGAACGGCCGGTATCACCGGAAACAAACGGAGATACCGCCCAACGTAATTCGCAGCAAAGAGTTTGAATAACCAATGGAGGTCATTTGAAAAACCGCGCTGCTTCAAGGTGGGCCACTTTCACCACTTGCAAATATTCTTCTTGATGATCTTGACGTGGAACTGGAAAAACGTGGACATCGCTTACCTGTTCGCTACGAAGATGATTTTATCATTATGGTGAAAAGTCTTTTTTCAGGACAACGTGTGATTGACAGTATCCGCAGATTCCTTAAACGTGAGCTTCGGCTTACGGTCAATGAGCAAAAGAGTAGATAAGTGCAGACTTCGAGGTCGGGCCGGTGGAAGAGTGTGGTTTTCTAGGGTTTGTCTTTGTGTTTAGGTAAGATGGAATGATAACGCTTTCCAGGAGTTCAAGAAGCGAATACGTCTCTACACTGGTCGAAGCTGGTTCGTCTCTATGAAATACCGTCTCCACAAACTTGCAGAATATGTACGAGACTGGATGAACTACTACGGAATTTCGGAGTATTACCGTCCAATCCCGGAAATAGATACCGGGCTTCGTCGCAGGATACGGATGCGCTTCTGGAAACAGTGGCGTTACACACGTACCAAAGTGTACAACCTCCTCAAGATGGGGACATCTAAAAGACAAGCAATTATGACAGCGTTAAGTCGTAAAGGGCCATGGCATCTCGCCAGAACCCTCGGAGTCTAGTTCCTCGCTTACCTGCCACACAGGTCGGCATGACCAATAAATGGCTAAAAGAACAGGGGCTGGTATCTATTAAAGATCAGTGGTCGAAAATTCACTACCCGGCTACGGCTACGGCCCGGTAACCTTAGTGAAACGCCCTGTGCGCGCCCTGTAAGAAGTGCCCTTGGGTAGAGCCGCATGCAGGGTGTTGTGGGGGCTGCCCCCCCCGGCTACCCGATTATCTTTATTTTTTCAGTTAGTTGTTGTTGCCCTATAGCTTGAGTACGAGACGTACTCCATCATCAATTTGACCCATCAACTTGCTAGACAACGTGTGTACTTTGTCAGTAAGAAATGATTTATCAACTGTGATTAACTGAGAAATGTTAACCACACCTTTTTTCGATAATTTTGAGTTTTTCTTGGAAAGTAAGACATTGCCAGGGGCTGAGGCCAAATAAATGTTAGATGTTATTACAGCAGCAATAACGGTACTAATATTGCTACTGTTAAATTCATTTGACTGGATAATAACTAAAGGCCTTTTGTATCCAGGTTCAGAGCCAGAAGGTTCAGGCAATTCAGCCCACCATATTTCCCCACGTTTAATCACCATTCTTCTTTTTCAATCGAGGAGAATTGTAATGTGGAAACAGTACTATTTAAACTGGATTTTTTGCCTTTATAGACCTTATTGAGCTGATTGGTGATGTGATCGGCTGGATGTTGCTCAAGGAATTGCGCAATGGCTTTGGCATACAAATTACTACGGGAAAAACCTTGATTTTTTGCATATTGGTCAGCAGCAACAAATAGTTTGTCGGGAATGGATATTGCTGTTTTCATAAAAATCACCTGAAGTTAAGTCG
>JAYEOK010000251.1:0-28786 GCA_034722915.1 Thermodesulfobacteriota bacterium
ATTAATGTCAGTTCTGCAACTCAAACATGGGAAAACAATGTTTTAGGGTAAGGCCACGCACTCTTTAATGCTCTGTAAATATTGTAGATATTGGATTGTCTTTTTGTAACTAGGAAACTCGGGCTAGGTGATGAAATCGCCTAACACGGCACTCAACCCGACCACCCAAAGTGCTGCCGCACTTTGGGTGGTCGGGTTAGTTTGGCGTTAGGCTAAAATCACCAAAAATTTGCTAAAATACTCTGGAAAAAATAATAATCTTACGGTAGTTAATGGAAATTTATATTTACCATTATTTTACCACTCACCGCCATAATTACCATAATTACCCCATAATTACCATAATTACCCCATAATTACCCCATAATTCCCAATAAACAGGGTAAAAAGACGACAAAAAAAGCCCGCAAAACCAACGATAACAAATTGATTTAACAGGCTTTAATTGGTACGCCAGACAGGGTTCGAACCTGTGACCTACGGCTTAGAAGGCCGTTGCTCTATCCAGCTGAGCTACTGGCGCATATGGTGTTTACAACTTTTGCATTGAACTTGTACAGTCCCTATATAAGAAAGATACATTTTCAATGTTGATCCTATTTACCAGAATATCCTCTTAATTACTAGCCTCATTTTCACCAACCTCAACACATAAAAAGGTCTTTTGGCCTCGGCGCTAACACTCTTCACTGACAGACTTCCATACAGGACCTGTAGCTGTGTCAATGACCTGAATTCCCCTGCGGATAAGTTCATCACGCGCCTCATCTGCAGCTTTCCAGTCTTTTCCCTGACGAGCCGCTTCTCGACGCTGGATGATCGCATTAACAGAAGGCGCCAAAGGACAACCTTTGAGACGAAAAATCTGTAAAATCTTATTAATTTTGCGCAAGCTCTCCAGGATATATTTCTTCTGATCCCCATCAAGGTGATTGACATGAAGGATTGGATTGGTCCGCTTGATAAACGTATACACAGCACCCATTCCTTTTGACACATTTAAATCATCATCCATGGCCTCAAAAAATTGTTCTTCCATGGCTGACACATAAACAGCGACTTCCGGATGTGGCTTTCCAGGAGGAAGACAGAGCAGCTTGCAGGTAAATTCATCAATCCGCCGCAAAGCAGTTCGCACCGTAATCAAACGACGAAAAGAAAAATTAATCGGCTTTCGGTAGTGAACAGAAAGTAACATAAAGCGGACTTCACGGGGAGTAAATCCACGCAAGACAACATCCTGCAGGGTCACGACATTGCCCGCCTCGGTCGACATCTTTTTTCCATCCACAAGCAAAAGTTCGGAATGAAGCCAATATTGGGCCAGTGGTTTTCCAGTAAGTGCCTCAGCAATTGCAATTTCATTTTCATGGTGAGGGAAGATCAGATCACGACTGGATGTATGGATATCCATTGTCTCCCCCAGGTATTTAGTGGACATTGCCGAACACTCGATATGCCAGCCGGGTCGCACGTTTCCCCAGTCGGTCTCGTAAAAAATCCCTTTTTTCAACTCTGCAAGGGTGGATCGTTTAAGAAGGGTGAAATCGCGTGGGTTATCCTTTTCATAGTTATCCAGATCCACTGTTTTCCCAAGCTGAATCTTACCGAGATCAATCCCTGAAAGACGACCATATTTCTTGAACTTGGAGATATCGAAATAGATAGAACCATGCTTCTCATAAGCAAAACCCTTGTGCAGTAATTCATGGGTAATCTCGATCATATCCGCTACATGGTCGGATGCTTTGGGATAGTTGGTGGCCCGCTTCACATTGAGCGAATCAATATCCTCCATAAAGCCATCTATATACTTACTGGTAAATTCCTGTAACGATTCCCCAGCCTTATTGGCACCTTCAATGGTATTATCGTCAAGATCTGTAAAATTCATGCATGAGTTGACCTCATACCCTTTAGATTCCAGATAGCGGGTGATGAGATCCGACACCACAAAACGCCTGCAAAGAGACAGATTAGCAGGCTCGTACGCCGTAGGCCCGCAGGTATAAAAGCTGACTGACTTCTCATCCTGAGGCTGAAATTCTTCTTTCTTTTTCGTCAGCGTGTTAAAGAAACAAAGACTTGATTTCTTATCTGCTTTTATATTTTTTCTGGTAAATAACGGTGTGGAAAGATAGCGCTCACCACCGTCTGGAATAATTGTGACGATAAAACCATCATCAAGTTCTTTGGCCAGTTCCAAAGCGCAAGACATGGCAGCCCCGCTACTCATGCCAACCAGAAGACCTTCCTTACGAGCAAGAAGCCGAGCCATGCGAAAGGCATCTTCATCATGGATGTTAACGATTTGATTGGGAAGTGACTTATCAAAAATCCCCGGCCGATAGGATTCCTTCATGTTCTTCAGACCCTGAATTTTATGTCCAAGATATGGTTCAACCGCAATAATACGCACATCAGGGTGTTTTTCGTGGAACCACTTGCAAAGCCCCATCACTGTACCGGAAGTACCTAGTGTTGCCACCACATGGGTGACCCGCCCCTCTGTCTGCTCCCATATTTCAGGCGCTGTGTGATCGTAATGTGCTTTCCAGTTTGCTTCATTATTAAACTGGTCAGTAAGATAATATCGCTCAGGAAATTCGCGGGCCATGGCATAAGCTTTTTCTATTGCGCCATCAGTACTTCTTTTAGCCGGAGTAAGAAGAATTTCTGCACCATAGGCCTGCATAATCTTTCTCCGTTCAAGGGAGGCAGACTCCGGCATAATCAACTGGCATCGATACCCTTTGGCAGCACACACCATGGCAAGTCCAATACCGGTATTGCCGCTGGTTGCCTCAAGCACGATTTTATCCGGTGTCAATTCACCACTAACCTCACCTGCCTCAATAAGAGAAAGCGATATTCGTTCTTTGACAGATCCACCAGGATTGCTGGATTCAAGTTTTCCGTAGACCGGTATCTTGGTAGAATTCAGCCGATTCACCCTGATCAGGGGAGTATTGCCAATGGCATCTAAAACAGTATCGCAAAGCATCATATTATTACTGGAAAATTAATATTCGTTAAAGAGAAGTACAGATATACGAAAATTCATTCTATTGCGGATTACCGTTGGAAGCAAGAAGGAAGAGACATGGTGTGCCGTTCATTCCTTTCTGCATGCCTGGGAAAGATACCAGAAACGCAGCAGAGCATCTCTCGCATCTTTATCAGGAATAGACATTACCTGTTGTTCAAAGGCAGCAATATCTCTGGCAGGAGGCTGGACATAACAGAGGGATGGCTCACTCTTTTCTTTTTCATCTTTTTCCTTCTCTGCCACACAAAAACGCAGCCCTTTCAATCTGGAAATACGTAACGATTTATTCAGGATTTTCAAAAGTACAACTGTCTGAAACTGTAGTTGCTGAAGCCAGGCAGAATTTTCAACCTCCACCCACAACACTTTTTTAACAATTTTCAATGGTTGACAATGAGCTGCTGTTTCACGATCTATTAATTCGTGCCAGCGGATAAAAACAGAATGTAAATCCAGTTGTTCCTCCCAACCACGCTGTTGTGAGAGCTGGGGCAGTACTTTTTCCAGGCCCAGTAGTGAATCATTGCTTCTTTTCTTCACGGTTGTAGTTACATCTTCCTATGATTGTCTTCAAATATAAGGAAAAAGCGAAGAGCTCACATCACTTCACCAAAAAACAATCTCTTTATAATACATTTCCACTATGGCCGCAAATGACCGTTGACTCCATGCGACACATTGTAACACCTTATTGCACATACCAAATGGAGGTAAGCTATTCATCATATTCCGGTTGAAAAGACCAGAAAACCTTATCCCACTATAAAGAATGAAGTACCTGACAATAAAAAAACTCAGCCGACTCCAAGTGGGAGGGGCTGAGTTTTTTTATGAATAAAAGTAAACGCCAATTTACAATTCTTTCAAACTACTCGTCTGATCTCAGGAAATAATCATTCCCCAAATACGGCAATATACCCCACACTTTCAGGAACATGACCGACCTCCCCATCACGCGACGCCTCCTCTTCGACGAGCACTTCTATTCCTGTACTGCTGTTGTTACGGCATCGGATTTCTGCAGGGTCTACTCCGTTTGCAGTAAGCATATCAGTCACAACATAAGGGGTATCCTGGAATGCATCCCTGTTTACATCTTGAAAATCAGTCCATACAAACGTGTTACGAACGTATTTACGAATACCGACTGAATAGGTTAAGCCATTGACAGTTCCATCTGAGAGTTCCCAGGCTATGTAAGAAACCGTCTCCTGACCATGGCCGTCTCTATTTGCCTCCTGCTCCTGTAACAAATAGTCAAACCCGGTACTGTCAATGTTTCTTTTCCGACAGGTTACAGCCTGCTCATCGGTATAGGTCGCGATTGAAGTCATAACTACCGGTGCTTCACTATAACTCTGCTTGAAGGTATGCTGTGCAAAAGATAATGTGCCAGAAGTTGTAAACATGTCTGCTTCAATACGGGTTCCGTCTGAAAGTTCATAGGTACCCTTTTCTATGACAAAATAGCTAACAACTTCATCACCATGTATGCCATCCAGGTAATCCCATTCCTGGACTCTAACATCAAAGCCACTGCCATTTACATTTCTGACGCGTACGACGCAGGGTGCAGTGTCATTTTGAGAAATCATTTTTGCGATAACCACTGGTTGTGTAAAGCTGGATTCAAATTGAACACGAGACCAGTTATGATCCACAGTTATTTCACCAGCCTCAAGAGGAATTTCACCCGCATTAGAAGGAAAATCTTCAGAACCACCGTCCAAGGAACCCTGAACAACAATTTCCTCAGAATAATTGCTTTCATATCCGCCAGTTGTATAAGCTGTCACAGCAAAATAATAAGTTTGTCCCTCGTCAAGTCCAGCCACGGAACCATTAATACGCCCGCTGATCACATTTGGCTCAACAGCAATAAAGTTTGAATATTCACGAGAGTCCTCACCATAATAAAGTCTATAACTGTCAATATCGGATTCGCTGTTTGGTAACCAGGAAAAACTAGCCTCCATTGACCATGAAACCTTACAGCTGAAGAACAAAATAAACAGAACCAGACAAATACGGTGACCAAACATGATAGCTTCCTTGGGGGTTTGAATTGATGTGTTACTTCACTTACGTCAGTACGTCAGCGTCAACGATAGCAATTTCAATGCCGGATTGTAGCCCCTTTTCTTTTTGTTATTTTCCATAATAGAAAGGTGCCAATTTAGAACCAAACATTCACTAGATGGAAGTTTTTTTCACAAAATTTATTTTAACGCGACACAAACAAACATCCACCCAAACAAAACAAAACCGGAAAACACCCCATCAAACGCGTCTCCATTTGGCGACAGTAAAAAAAAGAAACTTCTCCCCTCCCCTCAACACTGCAACATACTAATTTCACGTAACAAGCCTGACCACACGTTACAATTGTTGATATTTATATACAAATTCCAGATATAAAGGCTCCAAGATGTCGCAAAAAGACGACAATCTCATTCTTAAAATCCATATTTTCCCTCTTTATTCTCGCTGTAAATTTTTTATGATTAAATTCTTTATTATTTATCCAAATAGAGATACAATCCATTAGTGCCTTACTCCTCAAAAGCTGTCATAAAAAACAAGAAAATGAAAAATACTCTAAAGTTAGGAGGTTGAATCTACAACCAAGGCACTTATGCCGGCTTACCGTTCATCACCGGTGTTAGTATAAGATTGTTTCTTATTTCCATCCTGCCATGTGCTGTTTTTTACTCAGCTATCATGAAATTCCACACTTTACTGGTTTAACTATGAAAATTAAAAAAGCTATTTTCCCGGTAGCTGGCCTGGGTACTCGTTTCCTCCCTGCAACCAAAGCAATGCCCAAAGAAATGCTACCTGTGGTAGACAAACCTCTGATTCAATATGCGGTTGAAGAGGCACTGGCATCCGGAATTGAACATTTAATCTTTGTAACCGGGGGAGGAAAAGGCGCGCTGGAAGATCATTTTGACCGCTCTTTTCAGTTGGAAGAAACTCTAAGACAACGCCAAAAGATTGAACAGTTAAAAGAAATAGAGTCTCTTGTCCCGGAATCAGGTACCATTATCTACACTAGACAAAGTGAACCCTTGGGCTTAGGTCATGCTATTTGGTGTGCAAGAGACATTGTGGGGGACGAACCATTTGCTGTACTTCTCGCCGACGATCTGATCAAAAGCGAGACACCAGTACTCCATCAAATGGTAAAAGAATTTGACCGGCTAAGGGCCTCAACTGTGGCGGTAATAGAAGTACCAAAAGAAGAGACATCGAAGTATGGCATACTTGACGCTGAGCAGCCATTGGACAAAACTTTTCGGATTCGTGGAATGATAGAAAAACCGCCTGCAGACGAAGCACCCTCCAACCTGGCAGTGATTGGCAGGTATATCCTTACTCCACGAATATTTGACATTCTTGGGGGCCAGCAAAAAGGTGCCGGTGGTGAAATCCAGCTCACTGACGCTATGTCACAACTCCTGGACACACAACCAATTTTCGGCTATCGCTTTGAGGGAACCCGTTTCGACTGTGGGGATAAAGCCGGATTCCAAATGGCGAACCTGGCATTTGCTCTTGAGCATCCTGAAATAAAAGACACTTTGTTGCCTTATCTTAAAAAAACGTTTTGTTAAACAAAACGATAACTATACAACTGTAAAATCAAATGCCAAAATCATCTAATGTGGTCCGACACCATGCTGCTGTCAGTCGTCCCCGCCGCGAAACTCTGAATGGCCACATGAGTGTTAACCTCTGGTTCACCGGACTTTCCGGTTCCGGAAAATCCACCCTTGCTCATGCCGTTGAAGAACGTCTGCATCTTATGGGTTGCAGGACTTATGTTTTTGACGGGGACAATGTTCGCCACGGACTGTGTGGTGACTTGGGTTTCAGCCTTAACGATCGCAGTGAAAACTTACGTAGAATTGCGGAAATGGTCAACCTGTTTCTTGATTCCGGAGTCATCTCACTCACCGCCTTCATCTCTCCTCTAAAAGCCGACCGTGAACGGGTACAGGAAATCATAGGTACGGAAAACCTTATTGAAGTTTTTTGCAATTGTTCTCTGGAAATCTGTGAACAACGTGATGTGAAAGGCTTATACAAAAAGGCCAGGGCAGGTGAAATAAAAAACTATACAGGCATCTCTTCCCCATACGAAGCTCCTGAAAACCCAGATATTGAACTCGACACCGGTACACGCCCTTTGCGTGAATGTGTTAATGCTATTATTACTGAGCTCCGAGAAAGAGGCGTTATCCTTCATTAGTGCCTTACTCCTGAAAAGCTGTCATTAAAAACAAGAAAATAAAAAATACTTTAAAGTTAGGAGGTTGAATCTACAACCAAGGCACTTATGCCGGCTTACCGTTCATCACCGGTGTTAGCTTAAAGCAGCAAGCAATAACACAAGACAACCCCTCCTGTTTTGCACTATCGTTTCTTTAAACAGAACCAAGCCAGATATTCATTGCACATCCACACAAAAAAAAAGACTCTGCCGACATCACAGTCACCAGAGTCTATAGACAGTTTCCTTATTCAGGGAAGATGGATTCGTAAAAAGGTCAAATTTGAGGTGGCTAAGTAGATAAGCGCGACTTCGAAAAGCTTCATATGCACCCCAAGGGTACTTCTTACAGGGCGCGAGGCGCTGGAATTTTGTATTATTTCGGCGTACTAGGGCACGTTGAAATAACACAAAATTTGCAGCAACGAAGCAGATGAAGAGTTTTTACGACGCCATCAGTAAAAACATCATTCAACTAACACACCCCACAGGTAAACGATAGACTCTGAGGGGTATAAGTATCTTCACCAAATTCTTTTCAAAAAAACACGAGATAAGCGTAGACTTCGAAAGAATTTATAAGGTACTAACACCGGTAAACGGTAAGGTAAACCGGCATAAGTGCCTTGGTGGTGCTTGTAACTTATTCATTTCAATACACTCTCCAGTTTTCTTGTTTTTTTTACAGAAATCAGAACGTAAGGCACTAATAGATATCAAGGTACTCATCAAGTTCCCAGTCGGTAACTGCAGTACGATATCTATCCCACTCAGCTTCTTTAGCCTCAATATATTTCTCAAAGATATGTGCGCCAAGTGTTTCTTTAGCTATGGGGTTGGCCTTGAGCTCTTCAATGGCCTCTTTCAGGCTGCCAGGCATTACATGAATTCCAGCCTCATCCATCTCTGCACCACTCATCTTGAAGATATCCTTATCAACTGAAGGTGGCGGAGTCAGTTTATTCTTAACACCGTCAAGACCGGAGTTCAACATCATGGCGAGCGCAAGGTATGGATTACAGGCTGGATCCGGACAGCGAACCTCAGTACGGGTTCCCAGTCCACGTGAAGCTGGAATACGAACAAGTGCAGAACGGTTGGATGCAGACCATGCAGCATAAACCGGAGCCTCATACCCTGGAACAAGACGTTTGTAAGAGTTTACCAGCGGATTGGTAACAGCAGCAAAACCACGTGCATTTTTCAAAGAACCGGCAATATACTGATATGCAGTCTCAGAAAGCTTAAGTGGTGCGCTCTCGTCAAAAAAAGCATTGGTGCCATCAGCATTGAACAGCGACTGATTGGTGTGCATACCGGAACCATTGATACCAAAAATTGGTTTAGGCATGAATGTGGCGTACAGGCCATATCGGGCAGCAACAGTTTTAACAACCCACTTAAAAGTAATGGTGTTATCTGCAGCAGTCAGTGCATCGGAATATTTAAAATTGATCTCATGCTGACCTTCTGCAACTTCATGGTGAGATGCTTCGATTTCAAAGCCCATCTCCTCCAAAGTCTCAATGACCTCACGACGACAATCATTTCCAGTATCCTCAGGATCAAGACTGAAGTACCCGGCAACATCATTAGTGATGGTGGTTGCACGTCCTTCTTCGTCTTTCTCAAACAGAAAGAACTCAGCCTCAGTACCTACGTTCATGGTATAGCCAAGCTCTTTGGCCTCTGCAAGAACGCGTTTCAGATTATTTCTTGGGCAACCTTCAAAGGGAGATCCATCAGATTTAGCAACATCACAGATAATTCTTGCTGCTGCCACACCATCCTGGTTTCTCCAGGGAAGAATGGTGAAGGTATCATAATCAGGTTTGAGATACATGTCAGATTCATTAATACGGACAAAACCGTCAATGGAAGAGCCGTCAAACATCATCATACCATCCAGAGCCTTTTCAATCTGGCTTCTTGGGATAGCTACATTTTTCATAAAACCGAAAATATCAACAAACTGGAGGCGGAAAAAGTGAATATTTTCCTCCTCAATGGTTCTCATAATTTCATCTCTGGTCATTTCATGGTCTCCTTAATGAAGTTTAATACACCTCTTTCACTTTCCTGAATTGCAGGCAAAAGAAAGACATTTCCCCTCTATGGGTTTTTATCGGACTAGCTGTATTATCGTAAAAAACAGCATAACAACAAAACACCTATTCTTACCATTTTGCGATAATAAATAAAATAAAAAAACATTGTTGTACAATTTTGTAATTCTCTTCAAACCGCTTCGTCAATTCCGTACAAAATACCATCCTGCAGTTCCTTGATAAATTGCGGGTCTGCCACCTTTTTTTCCTGGCTGTCCAGCACATAAAAAACATCAATAAGCTGCTCTACCTCTGTAGCGATATAGGCACGATAGATATTTATTCCAAAATCAGCCAGGGTCTGGGTGATGAGATACAACTGCCCTGGACTATCTGAAGAATAGATCTCGACAATCGTAAATTGATCCGATGTTTTATTATCCACCATCACACGCGTCTCACTAATCCCTGCAGGACGCTTACGCTTTTTCAATCCTGGCAACAGCTTTTTATAAAGCCTGTGGCCGAGCCCAAGCCGATGATTCAGCGCCAAATTCAGATCATCGTTTACAGCCTGCCAGTCCTTTTCCTCGTACTGAACACCATCCCCTGGTCGCACATCCAAAACATCCACAGCACTTCCATCCTTCCAGGTAAAAATCTGGGCATTAAGGACTGAAAGATTGTGCAGACTGAGTACTCCACAAATTTTGGCAAGCAACCCACTCCGATCCCTGCACATGACAAGAAGAGACCATTGTGATTGCAATTTTTGTGGAAAAACCAGGGCTTTTTGCTGCAGCACCTGAAAATTATCTCGATGGATTCGCACATGGGCAGCAACAGCCTCAGGGGTGAAACTCAAGAGATAGTCTGTGGGCAAATCATTCACAGCAACACGGACACCTTTCTCCACGGCAAGTAGAGAACTTACCTGCTCCCGAAGCCACTCCACACCCTGGCCTACCTGCCGCACAACATCATCAACTGCTGAGAACTGGAGATAGGGATGAACCTTCAGATACATATCATACAACAACGTCCCCTTCCAGTCACTCCAGGCAGCAGGACCTGTGGCGTGAGAGTCAGCCACAGCAATAAGATAAATCATTGCGAGACGTTCAGTATCTCCAATCTTCTCAGCGCAACGCCTGATAAAAGCCTCATCATTCAAATCACGACGTAGCGCATTTTCAGGCATAAACAGGTGATACCGAACCACAAATTCCAAGCAGGAACATTCAGCCGCATCAAGCCCAAGACGTTTTCCAACACTCCCAACCAGCTCTGCACCGATCCTGGAATGATCGCCGCCTGCCCCTTTCCCGATATCGTGCAACAGGGTGGCAAGGTAAAGAACATGCGGTGAGGCGATGCTTAAAAAAACAGATTCTTCACTCTTTACAGCTTTTCTAAGGTCTGCGACACTCTGTAAAAGATGCCTGTCCACTGTATAAATATGGTAGACATCATGCTGAGCCAGCGATTCAATAAGTCTAAATTCTGGAATGTAGGCAGAAAGCAGACCGGTTTCCAGCATGACTTCCAGCACTGCCAGAATATTTTCTCCACATTCCAAAATCTCAAAAAATGGTCTGGACATCCTGGCTGACGACCGCAGTTTATCGGTGATCAGATCCAAGTGGCCACGAATCAGCTTTCTCGTTCTGTGATGAACAGGAAAACCTGTTTTTGCAGAAGCCAGAAAACAGCGCATCAGAAGATAAGGTCGGGCAGCCAAGTCATTTTCTGAGGCGGTAAGATGAATACGATTACTTCTGACCTCAATACCTTTCTCAATAATCCTGTTCTCTTTTCCCGTTCCTCCTGCAAAACCAAGCACATCATCCACGTGATCAAAAAAGAGATCTGTTATCACAGCAATAGTCTGTAGATGCCCATAGAGATCCCGCATGAAATGCTCAACACCCAGCACTCCCTTTTTATTTCTATAATCAAAAGCCGCGGCCACTTCTTCCTGCTGCTCAAAATAGAGTTGATCATTTTTTCTGCCGCTAATATAATGAAGCCGGTTTCGAACTCTGGTCAACATATTCCAGGATTCAAGAAATTCTGTTTTTTCTTCCTCCTGAAGAATGCCAGCCCGCGCAATGGCCTCAAAATCCAACAACCCAAATACCACAATAGCAGTCCAGAGCATGGCTTGGATATCACGCATCCCGCCCTTACTCTCTTTAATATTAGGTTCAAGCAAATAACTATGGCTGCCGAAGCGTTCCCGCCGCTCTCTGCGGAAGGTTTTCATGGTATGTACAAATTCATCCCGCGCACCTTCTATAAAATCAGTCCGGTAGCAAGAAAGCAATTCATCAAAAAGAGACTCTGAACCAACGAGCAGCCGGGCATCAAGCATAGCAACCTGAAAGAAAAAATCCTCTTTTGCAAAATCAAGGCACTCGCCAACCGTCCGCACACCATGCCCAACATCAAGCCCCGTATCCCAGAGCGGATAGAGTACTCCATTGGCCACCTTTTCCATTTCATCTTTTGCATCTTCCCGAAAAAGGATTAACAGATCAATATCGGAGTATGGAAAAAGCTCACTGCGACCATAGCCTCCAAGGGCAACAAGAGTCACAGAATCAGTACCCTTTCCACCTGTCGCAGCATTGAAATGGTCAACAATGAACTCATCTACCAATCGACTCTGTTCGGAAAGAAGGGCCTGGCCTTTCAAGCCCTTCTTCCACAATCTCTCAAGAGCCTCCCGCTGTGCACGTAGTTTTGACATAGACAACTACAACTACTTGTTAAATCGCATCATGATCTTCTTCACCGGTACGAACACGAATGATACGTTCAATGGGAATAACAAAGATTTTGCCATCTCCAATCTTACCTGTGTTGGCAGCAGTTCTGATGGTCTCCACCACCTGATCCACCATATCTGCGGTGACCACAATCTCAATATTTACCTTGGGAATGAAATCAACTACATATTCAGCACCACGATAAATCTCAGTATGTCCTTTCTGACGGCCATAGCCCTTCACTTCAGAAATGGTCATTCCTTTGATACCGATCTCTGTTAAGGCGTCTTTTACATCATCGAGCTTAAAAGGCTTTATAATCGCTTGAATTTTTCTCATAGTTTTCCTCATTTTTCAAAATATCTCCAGTCAGGAGTATTTACTTAAATATTATAACCGACTTCTCCATGGGACGTAACATCCAAGCCCTGAGTCTCATCGTCAATATCTACCCGTAAACCAATGCTTAAGTCTATCACTTTCAAAATAATAAAAGTCAAGACTACAGAATAGGCTATCGCTGCGCCTGCGCCAATGGCCTGAGTGACAAACTGTCCGGGGTTTCCAAAGAAAAGACCATTTGCGCCATCGGGATTTGCTGCAGTGGACGCAAAAAGCCCTGTGGCGAGTGCTCCCCATAATCCACCAACACCATGGATACCCACAACATCAAGTGAATCATCATAACCGAACTTTCCTTTGGCAACAACGGCCCCGTAACAGAGAACACCAGCAATACCACCCATAATTATAGCTGAAACAGGGCTGACAAAACCAGCGCCAGGCGTGATCGCAACCAAACCGGCAAGTGCACCAGATGCTGCACCAAGAACAGTTGGCTTCCCCTGCATTTTCCACTCAGCAAGAACCCAGGCCAGAAGCCCGGCACCAGTAGCCACCTGTGTGGTCATAAGAGCAAGTACAGCAACAGGACCTGCAGACAATGCAGAACCCGCGTTAAACCCAAACCAGCCAAACCAGAGCAATCCGGCACCAAGTACTGTCAACGGCAGGCTGTGAGGATGCATGGCATCACGTCCAAAACCTTTTCGTTTGCCGAGCACAAGACAGGCCACAAGTGCTGCTGCGCCTGAGTTAATATGAATAACAGTTCCACCTGCGAAATCCAGAGCCCCCATTTCACCAAGCCATCCACCCTGCCCCCACACCCAATGACATATGGGAAAATAAACAAAAGTTGCCCAGAAAACAATAAAGAGCAAATAGGCAGAAAATTTCATTCGCTCCGCAATGGCACCGGTGATAAGAGCCGGTGTAATAATGGCAAACATCAACTGAAATGCACAAAAAAGCAGATCAGGAATAGTATCGGAGTAGGGTCCGGGGGTAAGTCCAACATTTTTAAGGCCTGCAAAATCTAAATTCCCCACAAAATGGCCAACATCAGGCCCAAAGGCTAGTGAGTACCCGTACAATACCCATATAATCGAAATCACGCCTAAACAAACAAAACTCTGCATGGTGGTGGACAGTACGTTTTTACTGCGCACCAGTCCACTGTAAAAAAGCGCCAATCCTGGCGTCATAAGCATTACCATTGCCGTGGCAATGAGCATAAATGCGGTATCTCCACTGTCCATTTCTTACTCCTTAAAAATTGATATCTTCGTAAATAAAAATTTAGTGCCTTACAGAATGTTTTCTTGTTTTTTTTGAACATATTCTGCTAAGGCACTTATCCAGTGAACTGAATTGTTTCCGGTTGAACCGGATTAGCTGTTATATGCAGTTTCTGAATGTTCAGTATAATCCAGACCTGCAACTTCAGCCTCTTCAGACACTCTCAGCCCCATGGTGCTGTGAATTATTTTCAATAAAATCCAGCTCACAACCAGGGTGTAGCTTCCAACTACCACAACCCCAAAGGCCTGTTTCCCAAGCTGTGCCACATTTCCGGCAAGCAGTCCGTCAACCCCTCCGGGATTTACTGCAGTTGATGCAAAAACTCCAAGACAGAGGGTTCCAATGGCACCCCCCACCCCGTGAATCCCGACAACGTCAAGGGAATCATCAAGTTTTAATTTAACTTTTAAATTTACTGCTGCAAAACATGCCATACCCGCAATACATCCGATAACAATCGCAGAGTTTGGCCCAACAAATCCGGCAGCAGGAGTGATGGTTGCAAGACCAGAAATGGCACCTGACGCAGCACCAAGTGTAGTGGCTTTACCAAGGGTAAACCATTCCATAACAACCCACATGAGCATACCGGCCATTCCAGCAAGATGTGTTGCCACAAAAGCAGTGGCCGCAACCTCATCTGCAGCAAGTGCTGATCCGCCATTGAAACCAAACCAGCCAAACCAGAGCAGACCCGTTCCAATGAAAGTCATTGGAAGGCTATGGGGTATAAAGCTTCGTTTCCCATAACCGCGCCTTGGGCCAATAACCAGTATTGCAGCAAGAGCCGCAGCACCACATGTTACATGAACAACCAGACCGCCTGCAAAATCCATCACACCCATGTTCCCAAGCCATCCGCCTTTTCCCCACACCCAATGACAAACTGGATTATAAACAAGAATAGCCCACAGCATGGCAAAGATAAGAAACGGCACAAAGCGCACCCTTTCGGCAAATGCCCCAGTGATGAGCGCTGGAGTAATAATGGCAAACATACATTGATAAATCATAAAGACTATCTGCGGAATGGTGCTCGCATAATCTGCGCTTGGCGCTGTTGTTACACCACTCAGGGCAAACCAGGACAGATCCCCTATAACGCCACCGATATCCGGCCCAAAAGACATGGAATACCCTAGATACACCCACTCAATGGAAATCAGAGCAATCATGAAAAAACTCTGCATCATAGTAGCAAGCACATTCTTACTTCGAACCATTCCTGCATAAAAAAGGGCAAGCCCCGGTGTCATCAATAACACCAGACCAGCCGCCGCCAAAATAAAGGCGGTATCCGCAGCACTAATCATCATTCTCCTCCGTAAATTTACGATTCCAGAATTTCTTGTTTAAAAGAAACCGGACAAATATTAAATTGCAGAAATGGATTGCTCGAGCCGTATCTGTAATTTTGACAATTCTTCATTTCCCTGTCTCGACCACACAATCACCTGAGTACTTGTGTTGTCGAGACAGGGAACTACACCCTCTATACAACAGCCATGCCAGAACAACAACAATCACATAACAACTTTAAATCACGACTGTTTTACCAAACAAAATTTACTTTTACACTTTCACACATCCACAGAAAAAATAACAATTTCGTAACATTTTTCAGTTATTTTTCCAAATTTGTTATTTTTTTCGATATGTATAATTATTTATGTATCCAACAATTCTTGTGGAAATGATTCCAATGGATTAGCTTTTGACTGTTAAAATGCCATTTAAATCTCTGTCAAAATTAATCAAGGCACCCCCATGAACATAGACAATCAACACTTCAAAACCATCTGGCCAGCCCCCAGCAACAATGAAACAATCATGATCATCGATCAAAGACAGCTTCCTCACAAATTTGTCATTGAAGCCTTGTGTACACTAGATGACGCAGTTACAGCTATCCGTGACATGCACGTCAGAGGGGCTGGTTTAATAGGGGCAACAGCGGGCTTTGGAATGCACCTTGCAGCCGTACAAGCCCAAACAGGCCAACTGACAGAAGCACTGAAAGAGGGAGCTGAACGCCTTGATAAAAGCAGACCCACGGCCAGAAACCTGAAGTGGGCAGTTGATCGTGTTCTGAAAGCAGCAGAGAACGGGAAAAACAATGATGAAAAAAAAGAAATCATCTTTAAAACAGCCTGTGCCATAGCGGATGAAGATGCTTCTTTCTGCAAGGCCCTGGGACAACATGGACTTCAAATCATTGAGGATCTGAGTAAGGCCAAAAACGGAGAAACCGTCAACATCCTCACCCATTGTAATGCAGGCTGGCTGGCTTTTGTAGATTACGGCAGTGCAACAGCCCCCATATATGCTGCCCGGGATGCAGGAATTGACATCCATGTGTGGGTGGACGAAACTCGCCCCTGGAATCAGGGAGCAAAGCTTACCGCCTGGGAATTACAACAGGAAGGCATTCCCTGCACGCTGATCACAGACAATGCCGGTGGTCATCTTATGCAGCAGAAAATGGTGGATATGGTGATCGTGGGAACTGATCGTACCACCCATACGGGTGATGTGGCCAACAAAATAGGCACGTATCTAAAGGCGCTGGCCGCTCACGACAACAATATTCCCTTTTATGTGGCTCTCCCCTCTTCCACATTTGATTGGGAAATTGACAGAGGAAGTGACATCCCCATCGAAGAACGATCAGGAGATGAAGTTACAACCATCAGTGGCCTGACCGAAGATGGTTCTCTTCAAACAGTACAACTTACTGCGCCGGAAACCCGTGCGCTCAATTATAGCTTTGATATTACTCCGGCACGTCTGGTCAGTGGCCTGATTACCGAACGGGGAATTGTAGCAGCTGATAAAAAATCAATTCACCAGATGTTTCCTGAAAAATAATGGACAAAAGACAACACCCTTAAAATCAAGAGCGAGTTTACCTACATTCCATATGTTCGCGATCAGCCCTGTTCATAAGAGTAGGGATCTATGAGCAGGGCTGATCGTGGGCAGGTGGGATGCTGATGAACTCCCTCTATTCCTGGCGTCCGTAGTCATCTTCGAACCTGACGATATCGTCCTCTCCGAGATAACTGCCGTTTTGAACCTCAATCAGTTCAAGATCAATAACTCCAGGATTCTCCAGGCGGTGGTTTACACCAGCAGGAATATATGTCGACTGATTTTCGTACAAAAGAAAGACCTTATCCCCATTAGTGATACGTGCAGTTCCGGAAACCACCACCCAGTGTTCATGGCGGTGATGATGCATCTGCAGGGACAGCTTGGATCCAGGACTCACGGTAATTCGTTTTATCTGGTACCGCTCATGTTGCTCAAGAACGGTATAACTCCCCCAGGGCCTGTGCACAGTACGATGCAGTTTAAACTCGGCCCTACCACTTTTCTTTAATCTGGTAACAATCTTTTTCACATCCTGCGCCCTTGACAGAGGGGCCACCAGTACTGCATCGGAAGTTTCCACCACCAAAACATCCTCAAGCCCCACAGTGGCTACCAGCGTATCTTCGGAACGTACCAGGCAGTTGTGTGTATCCTCCATGATCACATCACCCTGGGTGACATTACCATTTCCATCCTTATCTGAAACGCCCCACAGAGCTTGCCAGGAACCAATATCACTCCAGTCAAGATCTGCAGCCACCACTGCAGCCCGATCTGTTTTTTCCATGAGCGCGTAATCGAGGGAATCACTGGGGCATCTGGTCATTGCTCCTTTATCCAGTCTGAAAAAATTACCGTCACGTTTTCCAAGCAGAACAGATTCCTTCATGCAGGCAAGAATCTCAGGGGCCAATCGTTCCATCTCTTCCCTGAAAGTCTTGATCGCAAAAGCGAACATCCCACTATTCCAAAAATAATTTCCCTGCTCAATATACAACTTTGCTGTTTCAAGATCAGGCTTTTCACGAAAGGAATTAACAGAACTCCCCTCGCCCTGTTCAATATAGCCGTAGCCTGTTTCAGGATACTGTGGTTCAATTCCAAAGGTAACAATTTTCCCTTCCACAGCCAGATTCACGGCCTTGGCGACAACATCCTGAAAAGCTTTCTTACGAAGAATCAGATGATCTGCCGGTAAAACAAGAAGAATAGTCTCTTCATCCATTTCCGGGTGCGCTGCACAATATTCCACAGCACCACAGACTGCCGGGGCTGTATTGCGCCCTATTGGTTCCAGAAGAATATTATAATTATTTTCCACCCCAAGTCCATCTATCTGACGTCGGGTAATAAAACGATGTTCCTCTCCCACCACCAGCAGTGGAGGAAGAACTTCAGCAAGTTGAGCAACCCGAAGCACTGTTGTTTGCAGTAATGACGTCTCGTCAATAAGTTGAAGCAACTGTTTAGGGTAGAGCTCACGAGACAAGGGCCATAGCCGGGAACCAGTTCCTCCGGCCAAGATAACAGGTTGAATTTTTATCATTTTATTCATTTTCTCTTTCTAGGATTGGATAATCTTCAGTAATTCTTCGGTCTTTTCTTTAAGCAAATCAGGATTGGCACGACTTTCCACGTTCAGTCTCAGCAGTGGTTCGGTATTTGATTTTCTTACATTAAAACGAAAATCAGCAAAAGACACGGAAAGCCCATCGGTATAATCCTTTTCTCCTGCCCCAAACCGCTCCTCAATTCTTGCAATCACCGCATCAGGGTCGTCAACAACACTGTTAATCTCGCCAGAGATCGGATAAGCAGCAATACGTTCAGTGACAAGAGAGGAGAGTGGCACTTTTTTTCGACTCAGAAGAGAAGCAACCAGTAACCAGGGGATCATACCGGAATCGCAATACCCAAAGTTTTTGAAATAATGGTGCGCCGACATCTCCCCGCCATAGATTGCATCTTCCTGCCGCATACGCTCTTTTATAAAGGCATGTCCGGTTTTGGTCATAATCGAAATTCCACCAGCAGCTGCCACCAGCTCCTCAGTATTCCAGGTAAGACGTGGATCGTGTAGAATTTTTTCTCCCGGATTCTGAGAAAGGAGCTCAAGGGCCAGAAGCCCGACAATGTAATAGCCCTCTATAAAATTCCCTTTTTCATCCCAGAAAAAACAGCGATCAAAATCACCATCCCAGGCAATCCCCATATCAGCACCATGTTCGCGCACCAGCTTTGCTGTTGCTTCACGTTTTTCAGGAAGCAGAGGGTTAGGGACACCATGAGGAAAGCTGCCATCCGGCTCATGAAAGGCTTTAATAAAGCTAAAGGGTAGTGCCTTTTCAAGAAGATCAACCACAGGTGCAGCGGAGCCATTTCCGTTATTAACCACTAACTTCAGAGGGGCTAATTCTTTTAAATTTACATATCCAAGGAGGTGTTGAATGTAAGCATTTTTATTGTCCGCCCGGCTTTCAACGCCCGGCTTTCCAGCCGCTTGCGGCAGCTCCCCTTTGACAATCAATTCCGCCATTTTGTTCAGGCCGGACTCTCCGCTTACCGGACGCGCACCTTTGGTGACAAACTTCATACCATTATAGTCAGCAGGATTATGACTGGCAGTAACCACAATACCACCGTCTACTCCCTGGTCTTCAAGGGTGAAGGCGGCATGATAAATCTCTTCGGTTCCGCAGAATCCGAGATGGAGAACATCCACACCAGATTCAAGCAGCCCGTTAACCAAAGCCTTTGTTAACTCCGGACTACTGAGCCGAATATCATGCCCCACAACCACCTTACGAGGCTCAAAGACTGCCGCAAATGCACGCCCTACATCCCTGGCAAGCTCGGGATTCAACTCATCCGGGGTCCTGCCCCGAAGGTCATAAGCCTTAAAACAGGCTGGAATCACTGTACTCATTTCCTGTATCCTTTTTTGGTGTGATTTTCAGGAAAAATTCACTATACTTTAATGAAAATTAATATTTTTAAACCATATCAAAAACAAACGGTATCTTCAACAAAACGACTCTTATGAAAGGAATTATACTTGCCGGCGGCTCCGGCACCAGACTCTACCCATTGACCAGAGTTCTCTCCAAACAACTCATCCCGGTCTACGACAAGCCAATGATATACTATCCCCTGTCCGTTCTCATGCTGGCTGACATCAGGGATATCCTGATCATTTCCACCCCGCGCGACCTGCCACAGTTCCAGGAACTCTTTGCTGATGGCTCCCATCTTGGACTTTCCATCAGTTATGCCGAACAACCCGCTCCTGAAGGCCTGGCTCAGGCCTTTGTCATTGGAAAATCTTTTATCGGTGATGACAATGTGGCCCTTATTTTGGGTGACAACATCTTTTTCGGTGCCGGTTTTTCCCATGTTCTCCAGGATTGTGCTTCACTTTCAGAGGGCGGCCTGATCTTCGGCTATCCTGTGAAAGACCCGAAGCGCTATGGTGTAGTGGAATTCGACAAGGACAACAAAGTTGTTGCTATTGAAGAAAAACCTGACAAGCCAAAGTCAAAATTTGCCGTACCGGGCCTCTATTTCTACGACAATGATGTTATTGGTATTGCTGAAAACATAAAGCCATCGCCACGCGGTGAACTCGAAATCACCGATGTGAACATGGAATATCTGAGGCGTGGAAAACTTCAGGTTCAGCCCCTCAGTCGCGGTTTCTGCTGGCTGGACACCGGCACCCATGAATCCCTGCAACAGGCATCAAGTTATGTCCAGGCCGTGCAGGACAGGCAGGGATTAAAAGTTGCCTGTGTTGAAGAAATTGCCTACAGCCTGGGTTATATCAATTCACAACAGATGGCATCGCTGGCTCAAGACATGCTTAAAAATCAATATGGTCAATACCTTATGGATATTGTAGCTGAAAACGAAACTGGATCTGCCTTCTCATGAAAATTCTTATTACAGGAGGTCATGGTCAGCTGGGAAGCGATGTCAGCAGCCTTCTTGGTAAAACACACGACGTCTTCTCGTATGGTTCAAGAGAGCTGGATATCGATGACAGTAAGAAGCTGAGCTCCGTCCTGGCTGTCCGCCAGCCGGATGTACTGGTTAACTGCGCCGCATACACCGCTGTGGACAGCTGTGAAACCGAGAACAAACGTGCGTGGATGGTCAATGCAACAGGACCTGAAAACCTTGCTAAAGCCATGGAATCCTGCAATGGAAGACTAATCCACATCTCCACCGACTATGTTTTTGACGGCAACAAACCCTCAACAGAAAGCTACGATGAAGACGATCCGGTTGCTCCTCTTTCAGAATATGGAAGAAGTAAACTTGCAGGTGAAGAAGCCATAACTGCTCACTCAAGTAATTATCTCATTTTGCGCACCGCCTGGCTCTATGGCTGGCAGGGGAAAAATTTTCTCAAAACAATGCTCCGGCTGGCCCTTGCTGATCCCACACGTGAGCTGAAAGTAGTGGATGACCAGTATGGATCCCTTACCTGGACAGCCACCCTTGCCCGCCAGATCCAGGCTGTACTCTCGCCAGACTTGCAGGGTATTGCTCATGCCACAGCCGAAGGTGCCTCCACATGGTATCAGGGCGCCTGTTATTTCCTTGATTCCATGCAAATCCCTTACAATATTGCTCCCTGCTCCACAACAGAATATCCAACTCCTGCCCATCGCCCGGCAAATTCCATCCTGGAAAACAGCAGATTAAAACAGGCCGGGCTCTCTGTCTTTACCTCCTGGCAGAAGGATATTGATCAATATGTCAAACTGCACAAAAAAGAACTCATAGAAGAAGCCTCCAGACCTTAGGGTTCGGTAAAAAATAACTTGGCATTTTCCGATCATAAATGTGCTACAGGTGCAGTTACGAATTGGAAAGTCCAAGTTGTTTTTTACCGAGCCCTTAATCCATAAAACCGAACTCTTCAATAAGCTGAGCAACAGCTTTTTCAGTCTCATCATCCATGTCCTGAATCTGAAACCCGGTTACATAAAAGTCAGGATTCTCATCCTGTCGACACCAGCGACTGACCGCTCCGAATATAATCTCGTCCCTGCCCACGACCTCTGTTGGCAGGCGCATACGCAGACGATACTCTTCATTGACAGGCACAGGTTCATCACTCAACAGCATGAGTCCCTTGGGCGAAATATCCATCAGATGTCCCACCACCCGGCTGCTCATACCATCAAAAATACGCAGATAAAAAGCCAGGTGCCTGCGGGTGGCCTGTCTCTGTTCCACACCGTTTTTATCTCCTTCCATTTCCTGCCTCCTCCTGCAGATCAATTTCTATCAACTCCACATCTCCTGATGCTCCCATAAGCTCTCCACAGATCACAACAACACCAATAATCCCGGCAATCTCTCTGGCGGTTTCAAGGGCATTCTGTACTCCCGCTCTGCCAGCGCCGGCAAGGCCGACTTCATTCCCCAGGCGAGTCGCCACAGCATCGGCAAGAGCTGTCGACTCACTGAGTACGGTTACAGAATCAGCAGTGCCCATACTGAGAGAATGCCCGACAGTACCCGACGAAGTGCACACTCCTACCGGCATCTGCAAAGAGGGAATCAGCACTCCAAGCTTATAACTTAACGGTGATTCGCCGGCGAAAATTGCCACTTTACAATCCTGTGTCCGTTGCAGAAATATATCGCCGCCATTTTCAACCATGACGTCCCTGAAGCCTGAACTGACAAGCCCCTTGCCTACATACTCCGCAACCGCTCCTGCCACGGCCGCCATAGGCCCAACTCCTGCCTGAACTCCTGCATTCAGCATATCGCGTATCAAAGGTGGAGCAATACTATCTACAAGCAATGGATTCAGGCTTGCAGAAAACTGGGGATTCTTTACAATGTAACTCTTGAGTTGGGCACGATATTGTAAGACCAGATCAGTTGCCTGCTCTGCGACGTCGTGTTCTGCCAGAATATGCAGATCGGTTTCTTCTATCGTGACTTGCGTGGCAACCAAACCTGCCCGAGTTACCAGTTTACGATATACTCTCCTGGAGTAAGCTTCCGGCTTCTTTTTTCTTTTATTACGTTTCATGGTGATCAAATATCTTTATGCCATCTTTGCAGAATCTTGTCATTCTTTTTACACGGTATCCCGTGGCGGGAAAATGTAAAACCAGACTTATCCCGGCATTGGGAGCAGAAGGTGCCGTTCGTATCCACCAGCAACTTGTATCCCATATGCTACGTGAGATAAACACATTTATTTCATCCAAAAAAACAACAGCATTTGCTCTTTACCATGATGCTGATTCACTTCAGCAGATGCAGGATTGGCTGGGCAGGACTTACACCTACAAAAAGCAGCAGGGAGACAACCTGGGACAGCGTATGGCTGCTGCACTCATCCATGGCATAAGCAGAAAAAAAAGCTCTATCCTGGTCGGCTCTGACTGCCCTGGCATAAACAGTTCCATACTCAATGAAGGCTTTGACGCACTGAAACAGAATGATATTGTATTAGGCCCTGCCTATGACGGTGGCTACTATCTCATTGGCGTTTCCCGTACCATTCAGCCCGCTGCCTGCAAACAAATTTTTAAGCAGATTCCCTGGGGAACAGATACAGTGCTCCCCAAGACCCTGGCGCAAACCCAAAAACTTGGGTTACGCCATCACTTACTCAGTAGACTCCATGACATCGACATCCCGGAAGACCTCAAACATTTCCATCATTGTTCCCACCCTGAATGAAGCTGAAAACCTTCCGGCCCTGCAGGCAGTTGCAATGACGGTGGAGGAGCTTATTGTGGTTGATGGGGGCAGTACGGATGATACAGTCAAGGTCGCAACAAATCTTGGTTTCAGGGTAATAGAAAAAATCTGCCCAGGGGGACGTGGAGCACAGCTCAACACTGGTGCGGCCAATGCCTATGCACCTTTACTGCTCTTTCTCCATGCCGACACCCTACTCCCCCATGGCTTTCAGCACGCTGTGACAGAATGTCTGGCAAATCCCGGTAACATACTTGGAGCATTCAGCCTGAAGGTGAAAGGAGGGGGAGCGTCACTCAACTTCATCGCAATGTGCACCAATATCCGTTCCAGATTCCTGCAACTCCCATATGGAGATCAGACTTTCTTTCTACGAAAAAATGATTTCACTGCACTTGGTGGATTCCCGGAATTACCGATCATGGAAGACTTTATATTTGTTAAACAGGCAAAAAAAAAGGGGAAAATAAAGACACTCCCGCAATCTGTGACCACATCGGCAAGACGCTGGCAACGGCTGGGCCCCATGCGAACAACTTTGACCAATCAACTCGTTATTCTCGGATACTATCTGGGGATAAAGCCGGAAAAACTGGCTGCATTCTACCGTAAAAGATAGGCCATCAGATTACTTTGGGGGGGATTCGGTGGGTACAAAGGGCCGAACGCCGTCTGCTCCAGGTTTCGTCTGTTTCTCTGTCTTCTCAGTCTTTTCTGATATGGCAGGCTTTTTCTGTAAAAAAGCTTTTCGCATGTTATCATCTTTGATCAGACCACGAAAAAACTCTGTGGTCTGGCTCACATAGGGACAAAGCAGACAGTTCCGAAGCATGCTGTTTTCCGGGGCCAGCACACCAGAGAGAACCATATTAAGAAAAACAATCAGGATCACAGCTTTAACAGCGCCAAGTACGCCCCCAAGCACCTTGTCAAACCAGCCGGCAACCGTCAGCTCCACCACTCTGGCCAGTCCTTTTCCAAAAAGCATGGTGACCACATACACGAATCCGAAAAGAACCACATAGGAAGCCAGAAAAACTATCTGAGGATTATCCGTTAGGCCTCGCAAAAAAGGAAAAAGTTTGTCATGATACTGTCCGGCAATAACATAACCCACAAGCAGGGACACCAGTGTGGTGACCTGCCGTAAAAAGCCTACCCACAGACCACGCAATGTAAAAAGAAACAGCAGTGCAATAATGACAAAATCATATCCTGTCAGGTGCAAAGCATTAACCATTAGTTCCCCCATTATATACAAACTGACAATCTTGATGGATTCATAAAAACTCTTCATCTTCTTCGTTGCTGCAAAAACTAAATCATTTCAACGTACCTTAGTACGCCGAAATAATTTAGTTTTTACGCGCCTCGAATATGAAGTTTTTTATAAATCCATCTTAAATCTGACCTTTTTACGAGATTGTCAATCTTATTATTCTATAGTTTTGCTTTAGTGCCTTACTCGTTAATTCCTGTCATAAAAAACAGGTAAGCGTAGACTCCGAGAAAATGGAAAGTTCTATTAAAGTTAGCAGGTTAAACATACCAACAAGGCACTTACACCCCTCGAGGGGGTACTGAAAAGAGTGCCGGCCTCACTTACCGTTTACCGGTGTTAGTTAGCAGAAACAGTTGAAAATGCAAGGATATTATTCATGCCAATTTCCCGAAAGGAACAGATGATTACCTTTGAATCCATGCCTGCGGGACTGTCAGATCTTGCCTGTACGCTCTTTCCCGATTCTTTCGCATCAACTGTGATCATGCCTCTCAGTACTCTTGAACAACAAACAAAGCATACACTGCACCACTGGCTGCATAAAAAAGAGATTACACGACTTGCTGAATTCAGCTACAAAAAAAGACGCAGAGAATGGCTCGGAGGGAGGCTCTGTTCCAAGCAGGCTCTTCACATTTTTCTTCGCCAGCAGACAGGACAAGATTTTTTTCCTGAACACCATCAATCCAGTGTGGCATCAGCAGAATCAGGGAGACCATATTTTGCCAGCTTAGAAGGTGTTGACCTTTCATTACCAGAACTCTCCATCAGCCACTCCCGCGACTTTGCAACTGCAATGACCTGTCAGACTCATTGCGGAATTGACATCCAGTATCCATCCGAAAATCTTCACCGGGTAAAAGAAAAATTCTGCACAGAGGAGGAAGACCATTTACTGCAAAAATCACTGTCTCACCTCTCCCCCTTATCGCAACTTACCCTGCTCTGGTCAGGCAAGGAGGCGGTCAAAAAGATGCTCAGCCCAACAGGAATCCCGGGTTTCCACGAACTCACATTACGAAAACTCAGCCCACAAGGATCATCCAACACTCTTTTATATTTTTCCAGGTTAAATGAACAGAATAGCCTCTTCCCGGTTGCAGCAGGAATCCTGAACACCGGTTATGCTCTTGCCTTCTGCTGTCAACCGGATAATCCTCCACATTCTACTGTTACGTAAAAATGCCTGAGCTACCTGAAATAGAAGTTATCTGTCAGGGCCTGTTGCCCCATCTTATCAACAGGGAAATTATTGATGTTCGCTGTTCCGGAAAACAGTTACGCTCGCCTGTCCGCTGTGAAGAATTACAGCGTGAACTTCAGAACAATAAGATTGTAAGCCTTACTCGAAGGGCAAAATATCTGGTATTGAAAACAGATAAAGGAACCATGCTCGTCATCCATTTGGGAATGACCGGCAACATGGGTATATTTGACGCTGGATCATTAATAAAAAAACATGACCATGTCTGCTGGCTGCTTGATAATAAAACAGAACTGAGATTTAACGACACAAGAAGATTTGGTGCAGTGCGCCTGTTTAGCGCAAATAATGCAGCAAAGGAAGAAAAAAAGTTTTTCTCTGCAACCGGGCCCGAGCCTTTTTCCCGTGCATGCTCGGTTGCCTACCTGATGCAACGGGCAGCACGCCGCAAACAACCGGTCAAAAACTTCATAATGGACAGCCATGTGATTGCAGGTATTGGCAATATCTACGCCAATGAAACACTTTTTCACTCGCGAATTCATCCGGAACGTCCAGCCGTTTCCCTGTCGGCAAAGGAATGGAAACGACTACTAACTGTCATGCGCAAGACGCTCAAACATGCCATCAAGTGCGGCGGTTCTACAATCAGTGACTTTGTCAATGCCTCAGGAGAAGGTGGATATTTCCAGATGAATTTTCGTATTTATGGCAAGGCAGGAAAGACATGTTCACGTTGTGGCCAGGTGATATCAAAAAAAATAATTGGTGGACGATCAAGTTTTTTCTGTCAAAAATGCCAGCCGAAACCTGCCGATTCCAGCAGATGAACAGTTAGCTTTTCACCCTTGCGAAGGTGGCGCCTTGTTGCGGAACAGTAGATATGGCAATTTGAGGGTTCACCCCTGCCTACCGGACGTACCAGGCATTTCCCATCCACAACTTGAACCGATCCGCTTTTCAAACGCGGCAACCTCCGTTTAGGTAAATACACATCTTCCGTTAAATAAGCTTTTAGTTCTTGAGGCCGACAACGCTTTGCACCCTGAAGTGCGAATATCGCAGGTAAAATCAATTCATTAAACAAAAGGTGTACTGCAGGGGGGGGGCCCGGCATACCAAAAAACAAGGTGTTGCCAACTATTCCAAAAAGCGTTGATTTACCTGGTCGCAGGAGCAGAGATCTATAGACAACCCTGCCCCCCACGCGCGCAAAAGCCTCCTCAATAAGATCAAACTTTCCAGGCCCCATCCCTCCGGTACTGATAATGATGTCGCATTTTGACTGACTCATTTCAGTAAGGACCATAGCCACTGCTTCTGGATCATCCTTCACTGTTTTCTGTTCCAGCAACTCTGCTCCGGCACAATGAATCAATCCGTGTAACAGATAATTGTTGGCAGAATATTTCTTCCCGGCAGGCTTTGGTTCCGAACCTGTTACTAATTCGCTGCCAGTACAAAAAAAACCGAATCGTGGTTTCCTGACAACCTGAACAGTGTCATATCCTACACCAGCCAACAAAATCTGCTGTTCCGGCCTGATTGGAGCACCTTTTGCTGCAACAACTCTTCCCCTGGCAAGCTCACTCCCCTTTGCATGAATAAAAAGTTTCTTCTGACTGAGAAAACTGGTGGCGACCTCTAGCCTGGTATCTGAAACCTCACAAAATTCCTGGGGAATCACCATCATACATTGATCCGGCACCAACCCACCAGTCATGATCCGTATGGCTTCTCCCTGCCGCAACGCAAGCTGTCTTGTATCACCTGCTGCTACTTCATCTATTATCTGAAAACAGTCTTTCAACACCCCTCTGTTTTTTGATTCAGGTTTGCCGATGGCATACCCATCACGAAGGGATTGGTTATATCCAGGCAGAGGCTCCAGGGCAAGAAGTGAACCTGCCGGAAAACGATTCAAACTTTCAGCCAGGACAATCTGTTCTTCCGGCAAAAGCATGCATTCCCCAAGGATTAAACTCTGAGCTTTTTTAAGATCAACCGACTGTTCAGTATCGCTTTTCATGGAAACCACTAGCCCCCAACTTTCTTCCCGTTTACCGGGCCTGGGTTAAAGCAAAAAAAAATCGCTTCCGTGCCACAGACACAAAAGCGATTTTCGCAGCCCTGAAGATATCAGGGTATCAACAGACCTTAAAGCTCTACTCTTATACAGTCAGGTCATCACGTACCATTTTACGTGGGCCACCGTGGCCAGCAGTTGACCAGTCACGAATTGGCGCAATAATTTCCATCTGGGCAGATCTGTCAAAGTATGCAAGACGATCATGGATAGACTGCCAGACACACTCCACATCCTTATTGATCTCACACTTGCCATCAACAGAGCCACCACATGGGCCATTCATCAGACTCTTGGCACAACGGGCAACCGGGCAGAGTCCACCGGTAAGATGCAGAACACAGTCTCCACAACCGGCACACTGTTCAGTCCATTCACCCTGTTCAGCTGATCCGCCGAAAAAAGTCGTGTTCAATGCAGGATAAACCATTGTATCTTTACGAAGATTGGAAATGAAATTCACTCCCACTCCACAGGCAGTGGAAACAACAGCATCATACTCACCCTTCCATTGATCAATTTCATCAATATATTCACGATCACATTGGCGTACCAGACTTCCGATGGTAGTTTCAATGGATTTGCCGGCTTTCTTCATGCCAAGGCGAATGAGAGAAGCAAGGATCTCTGCCTCTCGTTCACCGCCAGCCGAACAGACTGTGACACATCCGCGGCAGGCCAGGACCAGTACTTTTTTACAGTCCTGAACCATCTCTATAATTTCTGACATGGGTTTTCGTTCTGCAACAATCATTTATCTACTCCATTTATATCTACCGTGAATACTGCTTCCCGGTTTCTATCCAATATTTCCTAA
>JAYEOK010000252.1:0-2034 GCA_034722915.1 Thermodesulfobacteriota bacterium
ACTAATGAATAGTAACGAAATTTTAAAAGTAAATAGTGTCGGAATGGTTTGGTCACTATGGATGATACTACCATACCGTGTTTTTCATATTAGATACAGCATGGATTCCTGCTGTAAGGTGTAAAAAAAAATTATGATGGATGTCGAACAAAAGAGTGAAAGCTCAACTCCCTTTCAGGAAGCGTGTAATACGTCGCAATTTTTCACCGGTGGCGGACGTGGGGCAATCTTAAGTGAGATCAAAGCTGCGCTGCAGGCCAAAGTGGATCTAGTCACCCTGATTGGAGAGGAAGGCAGTGGGAAAACCATGCTCTGCAAAATGCTGAAGGAACAGTGGGATACTCAATACAAAATTGTTTTCCTACCGCAGATTGTAGAATCTTTTGAAGATGTTGTTCGGATTACAGCTCAGGAATGTAATGTGCAATATCCAGCTGATTCGAGCAGGGCTGATGCAAAAAAAATATTTCTGGGTCTGGTAGGAACACTGCGGGAAGGGGGGGGGGCCCTTCTTTTGATCTGTGATGAAGCTGACAGGATGTATCTGGCAACTTTTGAGAGACTTCGAAAGATTCTTGATGAAGCCAATACAGAAGGTGGCGGTCTGCAGATCCTTTTGGCAGGAAGAAAAAGTCTTGCCGGTCATCTGGAACAGCTGACTTTGTGTGATTTTGAAGAAATTTCCGAGAAGCAGTTTCTTCTTTCAGCACTCAGTGACGACGATACATGGAGCTACTTGAACTTTTGTGTGCAAGCCCATAGAGGTACTGAACAGCAGGAGGTTTTCACAAAAGAAGCTGCAAGTAAAATTGCATCCATGGGTAAAGGGAATTTACGAAGGATCAATGTTTATGCCGATGAATCGCTTCAGTCCTCGAATGCCGACACTTCGTTTCTTGTTCTTTTGGATCATGTAAAAGATGATGACCTTGGCGATGAGCTTTTTTCACCTTCCAGGGGGATTCTTCAGCAGCTTCCTTTTTCACCGAGATATTTGCTTGGAGGAGTTGCAGTGCTTTCCCTTTTACTGCTGTTGGTATTGTTCGGTGGTGATGAAGAAAAGTATGGGGAAGATATACAGGATCAGACAGGAGATATTGAAGTTGTTACACCTGTGGTGGAAACTGAAATAGTACTGCATGAAGCGACAGGCGTAGTCGCACCAGAATCTGTCAGGGATAAGCCGGATGCAGTTGTGAAAGACACGGCAGCTGAAGAAGAGGTGATAACGGAAGTTGTGGTGGATGCCAGTGAGCCGGAGATTGCTGCGGAAGCTGTGCCTGATCAGGGGCGTGATATAGAGCCAGTGGTTGAAGAAGAGGTGATATCAGTATCTGATGAGCCTCAACATACTCCAGTGGTGATTTCTCCTGTCGAAATTGTAGAAAAAACTGTGGATGGAGGAGAAGAGGTCGATTCTGGAATTCCATTACTGACAGGGCGAAGTAAAATTGTAATAGAGAGTTCAAAGCATATAGCTCCCATTCAAGAAAAGATACTACCTGAAAAAGTAGCTCCTTTAGCTGAGACACCAAAGGATCCAGTCCTGGCCGGTTTCATCGTTGCCGGAGAGAAATGGCAGGCGGGTGAAATGGATGATAAATTTAGTATTCAACTTATGGCGCTGAAGTCTGAACAAGCCGAGGAAAATCTGAAGAGAATCCTGTCCCAGCCTGACTACCAGACAGTTTTAGATGAGCTGGTGATGTTGAAACGTCCATCGGATCCTCCTGTGGTGTTGGTGTTTTATGGTGCTTATCCGTCCATGGCTGCGGCTAGAAATGCCCGGAACAATATGCCCATATTTCTTCGTAAGCACCACCCCTATGCTATTTCTGTACGGGGCGCCGTGGAAAAGGCTCGTGCTGAGTAGTTGTGGGTGATTGTTGATCCTGCCGGACCTGTTCCGACCATAGTCACTGCCCAGTTTGTTATTGCAGCATTGTTGACCATTTTTGTGGTTTTCAAAATAATGGGCTGGAGCTATGAAGCAGCTGTTCTCTGCTCAGGTTTCGGCGGTCTTTCACTTGAATC
>JAYEOK010000253.1:0-2021 GCA_034722915.1 Thermodesulfobacteriota bacterium
TTTCTTCATCCGAAGTGCGCGCCCAAATTGCTCAGGGGCATTCTGCCAGCCAACTCACTCCCAAAGAAGTCTGTAAGTATATCGCTGACCATCAACTTTATTCTGTTTGAAGCCTTTTAGGAACGTACAATAAATAACTTGAACAAATTAATGTACCCCAAGGGCATTTCCTCCGGGGCATATTTTTTTCCGTCTTCTGTGTTGCTCGTTGCTCACGTAACCCGTTATGCTCCCGCCTCGCGCCTTGAATACGAAAAAAACTCCTATTAATTTTTGTTCAAGTTATTTATCTCCCGTTCCTTACTGGTAGTCGGTGCCATGTTTACAATATCAAATTTAAGGAAAAGTTTGACTTCTGGTCATTTTTTGATGCTATACTATAAAGAGTAACAAATTTCTGAAACATTTTAGAAACAGTTCCTATCATATTTTTGCCAGTCAATAGATGAAGCGCTCCTAAACAGTTACTGGACAGCGATTAGGCAAATTACCAGTTATCACCTGAATAGTTACGAATAATGAATAACAGTAACCTGTTAGAATCATATATTAAACTTCTTGTGGTCGATGATTCATGGGTCGTACGGAAGATATTGCGCGTTGCGTTATCTCACAGAGATGATGTGAAGATAGTAGGGGAGGCTGCTAACGGTATCGAAGCTTTGGAAATGATTTTAAAGTTGCAGCCTGATGTTATTCTTTTGGACATGGAAATGCCAATGATGGATGGCATGACCACTTTGCAGCATCTCATGATCCTTACCCCAACGCCTACTATTATGCTTTCCAGCCTGAGTAAAACAGGGACTGCACGCAGTTTTGATGCATTGAAATATGGAGCCGTTGATTTTGTCAGTAAAGATAAGTTTTTTCAGAGCGTGGACAGTGCCGCCCACAGTAAACTTGTTTTCGATAAAGTGTTTGATGCATCCCAAATAGCTGTGAAAGCAATCGATCCCATGTCTCAGGCGCCTGCGGCAGGGGGAGGGAGGAAGGGAAAAGAAAAAGTTGTTTTTTGCGAAGATTGTGGGGCGAGGCACCTCCTTCGCAACTTGAATCAAAAAATTAAGAGTACAAAATGTATACAATGTGGAGATGAAATATCTCTGGTTTCGAATACGCGATATCTGCGGATGAATTATGTCACCATTGTCGGTTCCGGGAAAAGTGGCTACGCGAATCTTCTACAAATAATCCCTTCTCTGACTCGTGAAATGGGAGGTGCGCTGTGTCTTATGATTCTGGACAAGCCTCATTATATCGAGTCATTTGTGAAGTATCTTGATGCCATCAGTGATTTAGACGTTGTCATGGGACATAACGGAACAACACTGAGGGGGGGCGGTTGCTATGTGTTTTCTGGAGCAGAATTGGTGCAGTTTTCTCCTTATTCCGGAAACTACACAGTGCATATGGAGCCCAATACCAGACAAGGCAGAGCGGGGACTATTGATACACTCATGTCCTCTGCAGCTGTCATCTTAAAGAATCGCGTTGCCGGAGTGCTACTTTCCGGCTCTGAAGCTGATGGACAAAAAGGACTGGAGGCAATTATGCAGAAAAATGGAACAGGTATGATTTTAAACCCTGAGTATTGCCTGCAAAAAAACATGACCAGTAAAGCTCTTGCACCCTATAATCTGCAGGGCGATCTTGATGAAACAGGCCTTGCCATTAAAATTCAAGAAAGCCATTTTTCCAACAAAAAAAATATTCTCACTGCCTGATCATATTTCTGTCGGTTCTCTTCTTTTCTGTCATTGTCATTTGTTGCAGGTATGGTAGCCTGATTATTGCCATTCTTATTACTCATAACCCGCAATATCTGATCATGAAATTTATAGCAGACCTGCATATTCATTCCCTGTATTCCCGGGCCACCTCTAAAGCCTCAAATATTACCTCTCTTGCTGCATGGTCGCGAATCAAAGGCGTTCATGTTATAGGAACCGGTGATTTCACCCACCCTGCATGGTTTCAGCAGTTAAAAGATACACTGCAACCTGCAGAACCCGGTTTTT